>DSDF01000022.1 GCA_011048835.1 Methanoculleus sp.
TGCACCCCCTTTGCCTGCGCACGCTGGGCGAGGGCGCCGAGGGTGAGGTACTCGGTCGCCTTTGCCATCCTGCCCGCGTCCACCACCGCACCGGGGCGCATCCCATCACCGAGGGAGACGCACACCTGCTCTTCGACGAGGATCTCAAGCAGATAGTCGTATTCCGCATACAGGGGGTTCTCCTCGCCCGTGTGCGCCATCATGGCCACGTGGAAGGCCCCGCCCCTGCTCACCACGCCCATGATGCGGGGGTCGCTTCGCAGGGCGTCGAGTGCGTTCCGGTTCACGCCGCAGTGGAGCGTGAGGAAGTCCACGCCCTGCCGGCAGTGTTCACGGATCACCGAAAAGAGCAGGTCGGCGTCGACGTCCACCGCATTGCCCGCCCGCCGGACCGCCTCGTAGATTGGCACCGTTCCCACAGTGGCATCGAGATTGAGGATCCGTTTCCGGATCGCCGGGAGATCGCCGCCGGTGGAGAGGTCCATGAGGGCGTCCGCACCATTGTCCAGTGCGGCGCGGGCTTTACGCTCCTCAAGATCGGGGTCGCAGCGGGTTCCCGAGGTGCCGATATTGACGTTCACCTTCACCCCGCAGCCTTCGCCGATGGCACAGAGACGGTGCTCGCGCCGGGGGTTGGCCGGGATGACCACCCGTCCCCGGGCGATCGCCTTGGCCAGCTGCCGGGGATTGAGATACTCGAGGGGGGCAACCTCTTCGACGATATCGGGAACGCCCGTGAGGCACTCCAGGATCAGGGTTTGCATAAAACACATTTGTCAGGGATTCTTATTACTTTGCATGGAAGTCCAGTGGATACCGGGTGAACAGGTGTTCGCCAATGCCTATGTGTCCGGCTCCGTACTGGTCGATGCGGGAGCGCTCCCCATGGCGGTGGAGCCGTACCGGGACAGGATCGAGATCATCCTCCTCACCCACTGCCACTTCGACCACATCGCCCACGCCGCAGAGATCGCCCACATGTGCCACGCGGAGATCGTCATCCACCGAAACGACGCGCCCGGCCTCACCGACGAGCGCCGCAACCTCTCCCTGCTCTTCGGGGCCCGCCTGCCTGCAATCGTCCCCGACAGGGTCGTTGCGGACGGCGACCGGATCGGGGATCTGGAGGTCCTCCACACCCCGGGGCACACCCCGGGGAGCATCTGCCTGTACGACCGGGATCACGCCGTCCTCTTCTCCGGCGACACGGTCTTCGCCGGGGGCGGATTCGGGCGGTTTGATTTCCCGTACGGCAGCATGCAGGCCCTGCGCACCTCCCTCGAACGCCTCGCCGCCCTTCGCGTCGAGCAACTCTATCCGGGCCACGGGGAACCGGTGACCGCCGACGCAGGCCGGCATATCGAGGCGGCCCGGCGTTTCATGGGCCGGACCTATGGATAAGGGTGTCTACTGCCTGGCGCTTCGAAACTGCGCCTGCAGCATCGATATCGGGCGGCTGGGAAGGTTCGCATTCGCCCCGGGGTGGCATGTCTACGTGGGCTCGGCGCTCGGCCCGGGGGGACTGAAACGGGCATGCCGCCACGCCCGCCTCGCCCGCATGCGGGACCGGGCGCCGAAATGGCATATCGATTACCTTCTGCTCTCCCCCTGCTTTTCGCTCGAGGCAATCTACTGCGCCCCGACTGGAGAGCCGGTGGAATGCGCCGTCGCACGGGGACTGGGCGGCGCGTGTGTGCCCGGCTTCGGCTGCAGCGACTGCGGGTGCGGCTCCCACCTGTTCTCTCGCTCCCGCGACCCCGGTGACGAGATCGAAGCCGCGCTGGCCGGGCTCGGGCTTGAGTGCCGGCGTCACGCCCCCCGCATAGTCCCGCCGGCGCAGATATCGGATCCATAGCAGCACCGCCGGTCGCGCGACGCCGCCATTCCAGCCCCGGAGGGGGAGGGTTTTTGCGCCCGCCGCACCCGGACGGGCTGCCGGGCCATGGCGGATGATTCTTTGATACGGATCCTGAGGGATTCGGCACGCTGCACCGGTGCGCCGCCACATTGCTACGAGCAAAACTATGAAATAACTACACGCCAAGCATTAGACCATGAAGGTGCTCGGGATCTCCGGAAGCAACAGGAAGGACGGCAATACCGCATTTCTCGTCAAAAAGATTCTCGAACACGTCGACGAGGAGGAGTGTTCTGAGATCGAGACCGAATTCGTGTCCCTGGCAGGAAAGACAATCAAGCCGTGCACGGGATGCGAACTGTGCAAAGAGAAAAAATGGTGCGTGATCCAGAACGACGACTGGGACGACGTCGCGGAAAAAATCCTCGAGTGCGACGTGCTCGTCCTGGGTTCGCCCACTTACTACTACGATGTCTGCGGCCACCTGAAAAACTTCATGGACCGGACCTACTCGTTCTACCATGACCGCAAGCTCGCGGGAAGGAGCGCCATCGTCGTCTCCGTCTGCGCCGACCGCGGGTGCGAGCGCACCCTTGAGACCCTGGAGGGATTCGTCAACACCCACGAGTTCTCCTACCTTGGCTTCGTCGGGGGGCGAGGCTACCTTCCCGGCGATATCCTCCGGGACAAGCGCGCGCTGGCCAAGTGCAAGGAGGTCGCCGGCAAGGTCATCAAACTCCTGAGAAAAGATTCCGAGTTCATCAAGACGCTGTGAGGGGGGGCAGCGGGCAATCTCTTTTCCTGGAGCACGATACGCACACTCGGGGATGGTCGTGTGAGAGAGAAAAAGCGATGAAGGGGGCCGGGCCATCATTTCGATTTCTGTTTCAGCTGCCCGGGCGGGATGCCTTTCTCCTTCACGGCGCCGTTGCCCCGTTCGGTGGAGGACAAGTTCTTTTTGACGGCGTTCCCGTTTCCTGGTATTTTTACCGTATCCTTCCCGGCGGCGGCCACCCCCTTGCCGGATGCGCCCGTCGCATTGACCTGCAGCGTTGTCTCGTTATCTTCTGCATCCAGCCCGATTACCTGGCGCCTGAACTTGAGCATCAGGGTGCCCCCGTTCTTCATGTTCATGTGCACGCGTTCCGGTTCGGCGCCATTGAGGGTATAATTCCCATATTCCTCTGCGAGGTTCAGCCCGAAAGCGTCGGAAAGGGTGATGAACACCGTCATTATCCCGTTGCTCCAGGGATGTAATGATCTGGGCGCGATTTTCATGTCCAATGCCACCGGTTGCACGGTGACATTAAGGATGTCGGTCCCGTATCCCCCATCGATGTGCGTGACATTGACCTCCACGGCATACGTGCCCGCGGCCTCGTACACGTGCTGCGCCGCCACCGTGCAGTTCTGCTCGTCAACCTCTCTGGCATTTACCGCATCGTCGCCCCAGGCAACCGCGGCGCTGTGATTGTCGACAAAAAGGGGGTCATCGAAGATTGCGGTGATGGCCACCGTCTCCGCCGTAGATACCGTCTGGTCTTCTCCTGCGTCCACCACGATGCCCGTGGCTGCTGCCAGGGGGCAGGCACACGCGAGCAGCAGGATGACCAGTACTCCATAATGTGATGTGTTCATATGCACCACCTGCATGCAGGTACCGTATCTTTTTGCAGAAAGTATATAAAATATATGGTCGGTGATAATCACTGTTGATAACAGACCTGCCCGGCAACCCTTCCGATCCTTCCTCGGATGCGTGTACCATGGCCGGCGTTGCGTGGCATCCGTTCACAATAGATTGTACAGCGTCGTCCGCGGGGCGAGACTGCGGCCGATATCTTCTGCAATCCGCCGCATCTCCTCCGGATCGAGATAATCGGTACCCGAAGCGCCGGCGCCCTTGGAGATGCTCTCCTCGTACAGCGTCCCGCCAAGGTCGTTTGCGCCGGCAAGAAGAGCGAGCTGCGCCATCTTCAGCCCCACCTTCACCCAGGAGATCTGGATGTTGTCAAAGTTGTCCAGAAACAGCCTCGATACCGCATGCATCAGGAGATCCTCCCTGCCCGTGGCGCCGGGGCGGGCAATCCCCGAACGGTAGAGGGGGGTGCGGAGATGAATGAAAGAGAGGGGCACAAATTCCGTAAATCCTGCGGTGTCGTCCTGAATGTCCCTGATGAGGGAGAGGTGACGGATCCGGTCCGCCGCCGACTCCACATGCCCGTACATGATGGTGGCGGTGGTGGGGATGCCGAGGTCGTGCGCCTCCCTGATGATCCGCTCCCAGGTGGCGGTATCGATCTTTCCCGGGCAGATGACCTGCCGCACCTCGTCGACCAGGATCTCCGCCGCGGTGCCGCACAGTGAATTCAGTCCCGCCTCCTGCAGGCGTTCGAGCATTTCGCGTGTCGTGATGCCGCTCTGCCGGGCACCGTAGGCGACCTCCATCGGGTTGCTGGCGTGGATGTGCACGCGGGGGAGCGCCTCGCGGATCCAGCTGATGATGTCAGTGTAGGAATCGGCGCAAAAATCGGGATGGAGGCCGCTCACCGTACAGATCTCGGTCACCTCCCTCGATCCGGCGAGGTGCGCCTTCTCCTGCACCTCGCGTTTTTCACTACAGTATGCGTCCGGATCTCCCGGCTTCCTTGAAAAACCGCAAAATCCGCAGGAATTCACACAGAGGTTGGTCACATTGATATTCTGGTTGCGGACATAGGTCACTACCTTCCCGACGCGCTGCTCCCTGAGCGCATCGGCGGCCCGCGCGATATCCCAGACCTCGCGACCGCGTGCCGAGAGAAGCGCCGTGCCCTCATCCGCGGTCAGGCGATGCCCGGCGAGGACATCGGCGAGGAGGGTGGCGGTACGGGTGCCGGATTCCATGCTCCATGATAACAGGGCACGCGCGCGTATAAGTGTGTTCCTGTTCCACCCCCTGATAACACTGGCACGTGCACAACAGCAAAAACACATCGCAGCAAAGATCTCTTGCAAGCATGGAAGGTCCGCCCGATGCACTTGAGCGCAGTGACGCCTACCGGGTGCTGAAGCGCTATTTCGGCTACACATCGTTTCTCCCCCACCAGGAGGGGATTATACGCGCCGTCCTCGAAGGACGTGACGTGCTCGCCGTGGTTGCGACAGGCGGGGGAAAATCGCTCTGCTATCAGCTCCCCGCCCTCCTCGCAGACGGAATCACCATCGTGGTATCGCCGCTTATCGCCCTCATGAAGGACCAGGTGGACGCGTTGCGGGAATGCGGCATCGCCGCAGCCCATCTCAACAGCACGCTTTCCTATGACGAGCGGGTGCGCGTCGAAGGTGAGCTTTGCAGGGGCGCCCTCACAATCCTTTACGTCTCCCCGGAACGGGTGGTGCAGCCCGGGTTCCGGCGGCTCCTTCAGGGGCTCACCATCAGTCTGGTCGCCATCGACGAAGCGCACTGCATCTCCCAGTGGGGCCACGAGTTCCGGCCCGAGTACCGGCAGCTGGCACTCCTCAAGCGCACCTTCCCCGCAACCCCGGTCATCGCCCTGACCGCTACGGCAACCCCGGTGGTCCGGCAGGACATCCGCGAGCAGCTCCACCTCGATCGCCCGGAGGTGTTCGTCGGGAGTTTCCTTCGCCGCAACCTGCACTACCGGGTGATCCCGAAGAGCAACGCCTATGCCCAGATCGTCGGCTACCTCTCGGGCCATCGCGGGGACTCGGGGATCATTTACTGCACGAGTAAAAAGACGGTGGAGGATCTTGCACAGAAACTGAACCGGGACGGGTTTCTGGCGCTTCCCTACCACGCAGGGCTCGACGGCAGGATGCGGAGCCGGACGCAGGAGAAATTCATCCATGATGCGGTGCGCATCATCGTGGCGACCGTCGCCTTCGGGATGGGGATCGACAAGCCCGATATACGCTTCGTCATCCACTATGACCTCCCCCAGACCCTGGAGCAGTACTACCAGGAGACCGGGCGGGCGGGACGGGACGGGGAGACGAGCGACTGCATCCTCCTGTATTCGCGGGGCGACCGGGCGAAGGTGCAGTACTTCATCGACAACAAGGGCAGCGAGGCCGAAAAAAGGGCTGCCCGGAGAAAGCTGGAACAGCTGATCGAGTTCTGCGAGAGCGGGTCATGCCGCGTGCGCATGATGCTGCGCTATTTCGGGGAGGAGCTCAATCCCCCTTCCTGCGGGACGTGCGACAACTGCCTCGAGCCCCGGCGGACCTTCGACGGCACGGAGATTGCACAAACCGTCATCGCCTGCGTCGCCCAGCTCGGCGCTCCCTTTGGTGCGGGGTACATTGCCGATGTGCTGCGGGGGGCGAAGAGCGGGAAGGTGAAGGCACGCGGGCATACCGCCGTTCCCGCATATGGCTCGGGAAAGGGGCGGACGAGGGAGCAGTGGACGGCATATATCGGGGAGCTCGTCCGCAAAGGGTACCTCTCCGTGGAGGGTGACCGCTACCCGGTGATCGTCCCCAACGAGCGGAGCCGGGAGGTCGCGGAAGGGCGCGCGGAGGTGGTGCTGAGCGAGCGTCGCGGTGCTGCGGCGGTGCGCCGCGCTTCGGCGGGAAAGGGGTATGATCCGGCCCTCTTCGCCTTCCTCAAAGACCTGCGGACCGATCTCTCCCGGGAAGAGAGGGTCGCCCCGTTCATGATCTTCTCCGACGCCACGCTCCGGGAGATGGCGGCGGTCATGCCCCGCACCCGGGACGACCTCCTTGCCATCAGGGGTGTCGGCGCACACAAGCTGCGCAAATACGGCGATGCGTTCCTGCAAGCGATCCGGGATGCATGCGAAACCCTCCCGGAGACCGCCGCACCCCCGCAGGCGGGGACCGCCCTGTCCCCCGCATCGATCGCCGAGACCCTCGCCCTCTACCGCCGCGGCTACACCGTGCGGGAGATTGCGGCGGCCCGGGAGATGGCGGAAGAGACCGTGGGGGCCCAGATCGAGGCCATCATTCTGGACGGCGAGGAGATTTCCCTCGACGACCTTGTCATGCACGCCAGGCAGGAGGCCATCCGGGACGCCATTGCCCGGTGCGGACACGAGAACCTCCGGCTCCTGAAATCGCATCTCGGCGACCGCTATTCCTACAACGAGATCCGTTTCGTGCGGGCGTGGGATGCGGTACGCGGGCATCAACCGGCCGAACGTGCGTGAAGCAGACGCGATTGCTGCAGGGCACACAATTGGCCAGGGGGCCTCCCGTCTCAGACCGGCCCGTACGTCGTCGTCCGCTGCCGCAGCGTGAGCCCGAGGTCGTCGACGATGCGCCGCATCTCTTCCGGATCGAAGAATCCCCCCGCCTCCCCGCCGGCATCGGCGGAAACCGCATCGACGAACATCGTGCCGCCGATATCGTCGGCGCCCGCCCGCAGGAGCATCGAGGTCATCTTGAGGCCCACCTTCTGCCATGGGACCTGGATGTGGTCGAAATTGTCCAGAAACAGGCGTGCGACGGCGACGAGGAGCAGGTCTTCCCGGCCCGTGGCGCCGCGCGGTGCGATGCCCGACTCGAAGAGCGGGGTGTGCTCGTAGAGCCATGAGAGGGGGACCAGCTCGGTAAACCCTCCTGTTTCGTCCTGGATGTCACGCAGTATGGAGAGATGGCGGATGCGGTCTTCCGCCGTGTCCACCGAGCCGTACATGATGGTTGCCGTCGATTTGATCCCCATCGCGTGGGCCTCTTTGATGATCCGCACCCACCCGGCGGTGGACACCTTCCGGGGGCAGATGATCTCCCGTACCCTGTCCACCAGGATCTCCGCGGCGGTGCCCTGCAGTGTCCCGAGGCCCGCGTCCCGTAGCATCCGGATCACCTCCGCGGTGGAGATCCCGCTTTGCTTCGCCGCCCATGCGATCTCGTCCGGGCTGCAGGTATGGATGTCCGCCCGGGGGACGACCTCGCGCACCCAGGAGATAATGTCCCGGTACGATTCGGCGGTGAAATCGGGGTGAACCCCCGAGAGCAGGCAGATCTCGGTCACCCCGCGATCCTTTGCCAGTGCCGCCTGCTCCTGGATCTGCTCTTTGCCATAGAAGTATGTCCCTTTCGCTCCTTTCGGCTTCCCGAAGCTGCAAAAGCCGCAGATGTTCTTGCAGATATTGGTGACGTGCAGGTTCTGGTTGCGCACGTAGGTGACCGTGTCCCCTGCCTTGTGCTCCCGCATGCGGTCGGCGGCGGCGGCGATCTCCCATACCCCCCGGTCCCGGGTCTTCAGCAGCCCGACCGCCTCTTCCCCGGTGAGGCGGTGGCCTCCCAGTACATCGTCCAGCAGCTGTATCATGTATCTCCTCCCCGATACCTTACGATTTTGGTTTTTTCTTCTTTTTGCCCGCAGGGCGGTCCTGCGGCGCTTCCCGCATGCGCAGCCATGCCTCGTGCAGGATCATGATGACCAGCACCACCACGGCGAGAGGGACGATGTTGAGGGGGAGGTAGCCCACGAGAGGGACGGCGAACAGTGCTTTGCCCACGATCCACTCCTCTCTGACCGGTTCGATCACTCCCACCCCCGGCAGAATCGTATTCTGGTCCACCACCGGGTTGTTGTCGCCTCTGGTGATGTAGCCGCCCTGCCCGGACCCGTCGGTCAATGCCATCGCCCGGTGGATGATGGGGTGGACCGAATCCACCCCGTTCGGCCGGTAGATGATCACGTCGCCGTAGACCGGACGTCCGTCGCTGGCCGGATACGCATTGAACCGGCCGCTGCCCGTCCGTATCCCCTCCTCGTGCGTGAGGAGATCGCCGAAGCGGTTTTCTTCGACGACAAAAACGAGATCGCCCACCTTCATGTTGGGCACCATGCTCTCCGACTCCACAGCGACCACGGCAGGCCAGGTGCCGCTCACCAGAAAGAGCACGAGGGCGATGGCCCCCACCACGCCGACAACCCAGAGGAGATCGCGGGCGAATGATGCTGCAGGATGATCGCTTTTCAGCAGTCTCGAGAGCATCGAGGAGCCCTCCTCCCGCTTCCCCATGGGTTTCATATCTATCGGTATTGGCAATCCCCTCCCATAATAGTTTGTTACCCCGCGTTTTCCCCGCGGGGCAAAACGGCAGCGTTGTTCCGGAGGATACGGCCCCGGAGGGAGGGCGCCGGCACCGGTATCGACATCTTTTCTTCACCTCGCGCCAAACCATTTCAGCGATGCTTTCCGATCAGGAGATCGTGTCCCGGTTTCTGGAGGCCAACCACCAGGTGCACCCGGAGGTCGTGCAGTTCCTCCGCGAGCACGGGACGCACTCCATGATCGACCAGATCGTTTCCGGCCTTCCCGCACACTGCCTGGTGGTTGCACCCCGGCACATCCCCGGCTGGAAACCCGAGCGGGACGGTGCACGCTTCCTCGCCGACCCCGAACTCGACGTACTCGCCGGAAAAGCGGTATCAAGCGTCGAAAAGGCTGACTTCAACGACTTCTACTTTTATTTCCGGGACCGCTACAACCAGCTCGCGGCCATGATGCGGTCTCGCGTCAACCCCCTGCCCATCGAGGCGCTCGCCAGGAACACCCGGTACCGGGACCAGGAATGCGGCCTTATCGGCATGGTGGTCGAGGCGCGATCCACTGCCAAAGGGCACCGGATGGCCGAGCTGGAGGATCCCACCGGCACCATCAACGTGCTCTTCAACAAGGACCGCGACGTGTTTGCGGAGGCGGAAAAGATCGTGCCCGACGAGGTCATCGGCGTCAAGGGCAAGCTCTCCGGCGACGGCAGCCTCTTTTTCGCCGATACGCTCATCAGGCCGGACATCCCCCTCCAGCATGCACCCTTCACGAGCGAGACGCCCGGCACTGCGGTGCTCATCTCGGACGTGCACGTGGGCAGCGACACGTTTATGGAGGAGGAATGGCTGCGGTTTTCCGACTGGCTCGATGATGCGCAGCCCCGGTACCTGCTCATCGCCGGCGACCTCGTGGACGGCATCGGCATCTATCCGGGGCAGGATCAGGAGCTGACCATCACCAGCATCGACGAGCAGTACGATGTATTCGCCTCCATGCTGCGCGATCTCCCCGCCTCTTGCCGGATCGTGGTCTCGCCCGGCAACCACGATGCCGTGCGGGGATCCGAGCCGCAGCCCGCATTGCCCGCACGGTTCTGCGAGAAGTTCCCCTCCAATGTCACGCTGGTGGAGAACCCGAGCCTGGTGAGCCTGCAGGGCGTCCGCGTGACGATGTACCACGGCCGCTCCTACGACGACCTGATTTCCATGATCCCGGGCGCCTCCTACACGAGGCCCGAGGAGATGATGGTGGAGATGCTCAAACGCCGGCACCTGGCCGCCACCTACGGGATGCGGACGCCCATCAAGCCGGCAAAACAGGACAGGCTGGTCATCGATCCCATCCCCGAGATCCTGCACACCGGGCACGTGCACATCTGCGGGATGACCCGCTACCGGGGGGTGCTTGGCGTCAATGCGGGTGCATGGCAGGCACAGACGCAGTTCCAGAAGCAGATGAATATCCAGCCCACACCGGCGCGGGCGGCGGTCGTCGACCTGCAGACGCTCGAGACGCAATTTTTCGATTTCAATGGGCCGGGAGCGCCGCGCCCGATCTGAACGCACCGTATTCTGCGGGAGCGGGGGCGAACGATCCTCATGCAGCGCCGGTATGATGGATGGGGATACCGCTCCC
Organism: Methanoculleus sp.; assembly: GCA_011048835.1. GTDB lineage: Archaea > Halobacteriota > Methanomicrobia > Methanomicrobiales > Methanomicrobiaceae > DSDF01. Next base: position 10,525 of record DSDF01000022.1, read on the forward strand.
GAAAAAAACGTTGTATTTTTATCATAAAAGTCGACAATTATAGTAAATCTCGATTTCGAGTTCTGTGCATGCAGTAGCACTCGGAGGACACGTTGAATGGATTACTTACTCTATCTTGCACCTGTCTGTGCCCTTGTGGGCCTTCTCTTTGCCGGATATCAGTTCCTGAAAATCCGAAAAGAGGGCGAAGGCACGGAATTGATACAAAAGATCACCGCTGCGATCCACACCGGTGCGATGGTCTACTTAAACCGCCAGTACCGGGCCATCGCCGTATTCGTGGTCGTGCTGGCCATCATCATCGCACTCATTCTGCCCAACGGTGCGCTTACCGCAGGATGTTTCGTCCTCGGTGCGGTGCTCTCCGCCACGGCGGGGTACATCGGGATGTTCACCGCAACGAGCGCGAACGGGCGGACTGCAAACGCCGCCCGGCGCGGCATTGCGGATGCCTTTAAGGTGTCGTTTGCGAGCGGTACGGTCATGGGCATGTCCGTCGTCGGCCTCGGGCTCTTCGGGCTCTCTGTCTGTTTCATCGCCCTCGGTTTCATTCTGCCCGAGATGGCGGAGTCCGATCTCGTCAACATCCTTGCAGGGTTTTCGCTGGGTGCGAGTTCGATCGCCCTCTTCGCCCGTGTCGGCGGCGGTATTTTCACCAAAGCCGCTGATGTGGGCGCTGATCTCGTGGGAAAGGTCGAAGCCGGTATTCCCGAGGACGACCCCCGCAACCCCGCCGTGATCGCCGACAACGTGGGCGACAACGTGGGCGATATCGCCGGCATGGGCGCCGACCTCTACGAGAGCTACGTCGGCTCCATCCTTGCTACCATGCTGCTCGGCGCGGCGACCGGCGCTCTCCATCCCGACATTCCGGTCGCCAGCTTCATCGCCTTCCCGCTGATCCTTGCAGCGCTGGGCATCCTCGCCTCCATTGCAGGTACGTTCTTTGTCCGCACCAGCAAAACCGAGAGCAGCGCCATCCACAGCGCCTTTAACCGGGGCCTGATCATCGCCCTCGCTCTCGTCGTGGTCATCACCTATTTCACTGCCGATTTCCTCTTAGGAGACTTCGGGTTCGGCGTCTTCGTGGCAACCGTCGGCGGCCTGATCGCCGGATTCCTCATCGGACAGATCACCGAGTACTACACCTCGTTCGAGCGCTCCCCCACCCTCGCCATTGCAATGTCCTGTGAGACCGGCGCGGCAACCAACATCATTACCGGGTTTGCCAAGGGCATGGAGTCCACGATCTTTCCCGTGATCATCATTTCCCTGGCCATTTACCTGGCCTACACGTTCGCCGGCCTCTACGGCATCGCCCTCGCCGCGGTGGGCATGCTCGCCACGCTCGGCATCTCCCTCGCCGTGGACGCCTACGGTCCGGTGGCCGACAATGCCGGCGGCATCGCCGAGATGTCCCACCAGCCCCCGGAGGTCCGCAAGATTACCGATACGCTCGATGCGGTCGGCAACACCACCGCGGCCATCGGCAAGGGATTCGCCATAGGGTCCGCGGCGCTCACCGCGCTCGCGCTCTTCTCCTCCTACGCCATCGCGGTGAACCTTGCCGAGATCAACATCCTCGAGACCCCTGTCTTTATCGGGGTGCTCATCGGCGCGATGCTGCCCTTCCTCTTCTCCTCCATGACCATGCTGGCGGTCGGCAAGGCGGCCTACCAGATCGTGCTCGAGGTCCGCCGCCAGTTCAAGGAGATTGCAGGGCTGATGGAGGGCACCGCCGAACCCGACTACGAGACCTGCATCGCCATCTCCACCACATCCGCACTGCGGGAAATGATCCTCCCCGGGCTGCTCGCCATTGCCGCACCGGTGATCGTGGGCCTGACCCTCGGCGCCGGCGCACTGGGCGGCCTTCTCGCCGGATCCCTTGCGGCCGGATTCATGCTGGCCATCACCATGGCCAATGCGGGCGGTGCCTGGGATAACGCCAAGAAATTCATCGAGCAGGGCAATCTGGGCGGCAAGGGCTCCGATGCCCACAAGGCTGCGGTGACCGGCGACACGGTGGGCGATCCCTTCAAGGACACCTCCGGCCCCGCCATCAACATCCTGCTCAAGCTGATGTCCATCGTGGCAGTGGTCTTCGCACCCCTGTTCCTCTAATTTTTTCTATTTTTTCAGCCCGTGGCATACCTGCGCAATGCGTATGCCTGCCCTGTGAACATGCGTCGTTTGCCATTCAATGGTCGGGGATGCAGACGCACCCTGCATCATCGCTGCCGGCGAAAACGGCACCGTCTCCGATCCGCCGGTGCGCGGGGAGGCGCACTGAATGCGGCGGGGATGATGGACGAGATCAGGTGCATGACGCCTGCGCATCCGGCACCGGCGGCCGCTCCCGCGCAGGGAGACTGGCGCTTCGCAGGAACGCGCGAACCCTGGTTTGTTTTCTGCGGTACGATCCTTCTCTCACCAAAACATCCTCACATCCTCCACACCAGCATTGCAGAAGACCGGGGAACACTCTTTTTCACCACTTCCGCCCATAGGTAGGAAGGAGGACAGACCATGCACACACTCGTACTGCTCCGGCACGGTGAAAGCACCTGGAACCGGGAGAACAGGTTCACCGGGTGGACCGACGTCGATCTCTCCGAGAAGGGGGTCGAGGAAGCGCACGAGGCGGCGCGGCTGCTTGCCGGCGGGGGGTATACCTTCGACGTCGCCTACACCTCGGTGCTCAAGCGGGCTATCCGCACCCTCTGGATCGTGCTCGATGATATGGACCTGATGTGGCTGCCGGTGCTGCGGTCGTGGCGGCTGAACGAACGCCATTACGGGGCGCTCCAGGGGCTCAACAAGGCCGAAACCGCGGAAAAATACGGCGATGATCAGGTGTTTGTCTGGCGCCGGAGCTACGATATCCCTCCCCCGGCGCTCGAACCCGACGACCCCCGCTCCCCCGCAAACGACCGCCGCTACGCCGATCTCTTCCCTGCGGAACTGCCGCGTACCGAGTGCCTCAAGGACACGGTGGAGCGCTTCCTGCCCTACTGGCGGGACGAGATTGCGCCGGTTATCCTTGGCGGAAAACGGGTGCTCATCGCCGCACACGGAAACTCACTGCGTGCGCTGGTCAAGTACCTGGATGCCATCTCCGATGAGGAGATCCCCCACCTCAACATCCCCACCGGCATCCCGCTCGTGTACGAGCTGGACGATGACCTGCAGCCCATCCGCCATTTTTATCTCGGCGATGCGGAGGCGGCAGCAGCAGCCGCAGAAGCGGTCGCCCGCCAGGGCATGGCAAAACAAGAATAATCCCGCGTGTGCCGGATCCCGGAAATACAGGTACCCGCTCTTTTTTTTGCATTCAGATTTCGCAGCGAAGCCCGATTTTGGCGAGCACGCGCGCGGCCGCGTCGATGCCCCCGTCGAGGTAGACGGCGCCGATCAGCGCCTCCATGCACTCGGCGAGCACGCGCCCCGACGTCCAGACCCCCTGCGCCTCCTCCCCCTTGCCCCAGTACACGTATGTTTCGACCGACAGCTGTTCGGCGAGACGCCGCAGGACGGTCATATTGACGCAGTTGGTCTTGCGGTTGGTGATCAGCCCCTTGTCGTGCTCCCCGGCAGCGACAAGAGACTGGATGACCACCACGTCGATGACCGCATCCCCCAGGGTGGCGAGAGCGTCCATGTGCGCCGCCGGATCAAGCCCCCGCTCCTTGGCATAGGCGAGCCTGGTCAAGGCGCGGATGAGCAGGCGGCGATCGGAGAACGAGTACCCCATCGCCCGCTCGAGACCGGAAGCGTCATGCGGCTGGCGCATACGAACGTCGGGCGAGAAGAACCCTCAGAGGACTTCAGCGCGCTCGATGACCGCTTTTTTTATGGGGCGGGCCGCACGGTCGGTTTTCAGGGCGCCGATGGCGTCCACCACGTCCATTCCCTCGACCACCTTCCCGAACACGGGGTGCGCGTACGGGGTAGAGGGATTGTCCCAGTCGAGATAGGTATTGTCCACCATATTGATGAAGAACTGGCTCCCCCCGGTGTTTGGCTGTCCGGTGTTGGCCATGGCAATGGTGCCCCGGACGTTGGAGTGGCCCTTCACCTTTTCGTCGGGGATTGTGTAGCCGGGCCCGCCCGTGCCGTCGCCTTTCGGGCACCCCGCCTGGATCATAAAGTCCCTGATCACGCGGTGAAAACCGATCCCGTCATAAAAACCTTCCCGGACCAGTTTTTCGAAATTTCCTGCAGTGACGGGCATATCGTCAAAAAGCTCGATGATGATGTCGCCCATGTTCGTGTGCAGTGCCACCTTCGAGGTAGTATCACTCATCTGTTTCACCGTACCCTATGGATTGGTCGCAGGAGGCAAAAAAAGGAGCCCCCGGCAGGGATCCCCCCGCCCCCATATTTATCTATCACGAAAAATATTAATCTCCCATCACCCAAGTGAGCTTCACTGGAGCGTGGGAGGATGCAACGGGAGCGGGCGATGCACGTGGTCTACAGCCTTCAGGGCCTGGTGCTGCTCTTCTCCCTTGTCACGTTCATGACAGGCGATTCCGGCCATGCGGCATCGGCTGCAATCGTCTTTGCCGTCACCCTCGTTCCCTATGCCCTCGAACAGCGGCACGAGGTAGTGTTCGAACCACCGGTGTACCTCGCCATATTCACCGCCATCTACCTGCACGGGGTGGGGGATCTGATGGGCTTCTACGACGATCTCCACCCGTACTTCGACAAGATCGCCCACGGTACCTCCGCCGCCATCATCACCATGCTCGCACTGGTGCTCGTGCTGCTCCTCGACCGCTCCAACCGCCACCCGCTCGAGGGAAAGATAATCTTCATCGGCATCGTCAGCATGACCATTACGCTGGGGGCGCTCTGGGAGGTCACGGAGTTTGCCGTCGACCAGATTTTTTCCACCACGCTTCAGCGGGGGCTCGACGACACCATGTTTGATCTGTGCTTCGATATCATCGGAGCGCTCGTCGCCGGCACCGGCGGATACCTCTACCTGGCCGCTCTGCCAAGAAAACAGCTGGAAGGACGCTTTTTCCAGGAGCGGGGGGTGCCGAACAACCAGCACGGCCCGGGTGCGGCAGAAGGGAAGGTGATCGCAACCGAATAGCCCCTGATCGGGAGTGGCGCTGTGCGGATGGCTTCAGGTTTCTTCCCGGCCCTGTCCTGTGGCATTGCACGCGCACCGCAGGGCGCGGGCCAGCGCAGCGCAGCTATCCGCCAATCCTTCTTCCTTGGAAAGATACCGGGTGAGCACCCCGTCGAAGAGCGAGGGGATGAAATAACCCCGTGCCATTGATGTAAACAGGATAAACGGCACGCTCGTGTCCTGTGCCCGGAGCAATGCATGGAATTCGATGCCGTTCACCGGCTGCATGGCATAGTCGGAAACGACCGCTTTGAAGGTTTGCGTTTCAAGCAAGGCCAGTGCTTCAGGGGCAGAACGCGCCACATGCACGTTAAACTCGCCGTTTCGCTCAAGAGAGAGTCTGACTATCACCAGGAGAGAGGTATCATCATCGACCACGAGAAGGCGTGTCTTTGATGCTCCGGGCATGCAGGTCCCCGGAATGGGGATGGAAAGGGGAGCGGGGGAAACGTCTCCCCGGATCTTTTTTTCCATTGACAGGGTTATTGGTAGATTCCAGTACTGTTGGAAATATTCAATGGTACTGAAATCTACCTTTCAATGAGGAGGGGTCGGTATAAAAATGTTGTGAATTGATGGCCGGACGCAGGAACGCACCCTATCCCGCATTCATCCCGTGCGTCTGTTTCCGGGCGGTGCGGGGACGCAGTCGCTCACCGCGGTCTCGATCAGCCCGGCAAGAAGCCCCGCCACCCTCCTGCCCACCGCTGTCAGGGTATAAAAGTCCCCCCGCTCGGCGATGAGGCCCATGGTGACAAGGGTAGCGAGATCATGCTCTTTTACGGCCTCCATCCCCCCGTAGAGCCGGCTGTATGCGCGTGCGGAGCGCTGCCCCTGCTGCAGGAAAAGGAGGAAGAGCAGCACACCCTCGTTGCCGATCAAAAACCGGACATCGCTGCGGTTGTCCTCGTAGACCTCGAACGGCGTTATCGATTCGGGAAGTTCTTCCTCCACCGCCGCCGCCCGCCGCTCGTCCTCCATTATTTCCCCGAGGATTTCCTCCTGGTTCATCAACCCGACCGCGGCCACAAACCGGATCAGGCTGTCGGTGACCTCCCTGCCTCGTGCCGTCAGGTGGTAGCCACCGCTCCCCCGGGCGATGATGCCGTCCTGCACGCATCGGCGGATGTAGGGGAGCACCGAGAGGGAAATGCTGTCGGCGATATCCCATATCCTGGGCAGCGGTTTTTCGCCCTCGTGCAGAGAGAGCAGGATCATCAGGCAGGCGTGCGAAAAATAGTGCGACTGGAATGTTGAGCGGTTGTTCTGGTAGAGCTCTGCAGTACTGATCGCACCGGTCATGGATACACACGGATTGGTAGCTGCTTATAAAAAAGTACTGCATGCCCCACCCCCGGATCCGCAGGGCATGCTGCATCACCCGCCGGCGTGAGGAGGTTCGTATCAGCCGGTATCCTGCAGGTGTTCCAGAAACATGCAATGCAGGCGGGTATCGCCCCCCAGTTCGGGGTGAAAGGCAAGCGCCATGTGGCGTCCGGACCGCACCGCCACGACGCCGCGATCCACGCTCCCCAGCACGGTCGCCTTCGGGCCGACGCGGGATGCCACGGGAGCGCGGATAAACACGGCGTGAAAAGGAGTACGAAGCCCGGCGATATGCACATCAGTCTCGAACGACTCCCGCTGGCGGCCGAACGCGTTGCGTTCGACGATTATATCGATGCAGCCAAGGGGAGCGATCCGGGGATCGTCCACCTCCCGTGCCGCCAGCACCATGCCGGCGCAGGTGGCGAAGATGCCCCCCTCGAACGCCTCGATTGGCCGCCGCATTGCGTTTTTGTCCACGAGGCGGCAGATGGTCGTGGATTCGCCCCCCGGAATGGCAAGCCCGTCGAGGTCCGCGATCTCCTCCGGGCGCCGGACTGCGCACACCTCACCTTTGCCGTCCAGTGCATGCCGGAACGCGAGGATGTGCTCGCTCACGTCGCCCTGCAGGGCTAACACGCCGATCCTAACGCCCACGGTACTGCAGCACCTCGTCTTCCCGGAGGGTGTGGACGTCGATGCCCGGCATGGCCTCGCCGAGCCCTCTGCTCACCCGGGCCAGGACAGCGGGATCGTCGTAACTATTGACCGCCTCCACGATGGCGCGGGCCATCCGCTCCGGGTGCCGGGAGAGGAAAATCCCCGATCCCACGAAGACGCCGTCCGCCCCCATCTGCATCATCAGGGCGGCATCCGCAGGCGTGGCGATGCCTCCCGCGGAGAAATTGACCGTCGGAAGGCGTCCCATGCGGGCGCACTCGTCCACCAGCGCGGCCGGAGCCTCGATGGTGCGGGCGCGGTCCATCCGCTCCTGCGCACTCATCCCCTGGAGCTGGCGGATCTCGCCCATGATGGCCCGCATGTGCCGAACAGCCTCCACCACGTTGCCGGTGCCGGCCTCCCCCTTGGTGCGGATCATGGCGGCGCCCTCGTCGATGCGGCGGAGGGCCTCGCCGAGGTTCCGGGCACCGCAGACGAACGGCACGGTGAATTTCGTTTTCTCGATATGGTATTCCTCATCCGCGGGGGTGAGGACCTCGCTCTCGTCGATCATATCCACCCCGACGGCTTCGAGCACCTGCGCTTCTACCGTGTGCCCGATCCGGACCTTGCCCATCACCGGGATGGAGACCGCGTCGATGATCTCGGCGATAATCTGCGGGTCGGCCATCCTGGCCACACCGCCCATTTTCCTGATATCGGCGGGCACCCTTTCGAGCGCCATGACGGCCACCGCGCCTGCTTCCTCGGCAATCCTTGCCTGGTCGGCGTTCACCACATCCATGATGACGCCGCCCTTCTGCATGGAGGCAAAGCCCCGTTTGATAAGCTCGGTGCCGAATTTTAACTCCTCGAGCTTCATTTACCATAGATATGTCGGTACAAGGGTAATAAACACGAGGGTGGTGCCGAAAAGGAGGGCGGCGAGCAGGGTCACGGCCCGGACCGCGGCGACGATCTCCGCTCCCGCCTCCTGAAGGCTCCGCGCGTCCTCGCCGATCACATACTCCCCCGGCTTTTCGAATCTGATGCCCACCCCGCCGGCCATCACGGCCATGGGAATGCCGCCGTTGATCCCGGGGCGCTTGCGGGCATCGCGCCGCCACATCCGCAGGGCGGGCTGCAGCCTTCCCTTCGTCGCAAAATACAGCAGGAGCAAAAGGCCGGTCAGGCGAGCGGGCACGAGGTTGAGCAGGTCGTCGAGGCGCGCCGGAAACCACCCGAGCAGGGCCCGTTCGTCTTTGTAGCCCAGCATGGCGTCCATCGTATTCACCGCACGGTAAAAAGCCGCCCCCCCGAGGCCGAAGAGCGTGTAGAAAAAGAGCGGCGAGACGATGCTATCCACCAGGTTTTCGGTCATGGACTCGTATGCCGCCGATCGCACCCCCGCCTCGTCGAGGGTGCCGGTGGCGCGGGAGACAAGGTAGCCAACCTTCTCCCTGCCTCCCTCCATCCCCCCTTCGAGGGCCTGCTCGACCGCACCAACATGCTCCTCGAGGCAGCGCCAGGCAAAACAGAGCTTGAGCAGCACGGGCCCGGCAACGATGAGGAGGAGCGGTGGCGCCGCCATGTCGACGAGGAGAAAAGGGAGAGCAAAGAGGGAGGCGGTCGCGAGGGCGCCCACGAGGCCCGCACTGCGCTGCAGCGACGCCGGATAGCGTCCGGGCTGTCCCCACCACCCGATGAACCTGCCAAGATGGGCGGTGGGGTGCAACGCGTTCGGCGGGTCGCCGAAGACCCGGTCGACCGCCAGCGAAAGACAGAGGATCAGCGCCGGGAAAGCCATGCAACGAGGACCGCGCCCGAGAGCGCCGCAACGGCCCCATAATTGAGGATATCAACCCTCTCGACCATCCAGGCACCATACATCATGCCCGCAGCAAGAAGGAGGAGCACGACCAGTACAGGAAATGACCGATCCGGTTCGGGCGAGGCGACCTCGACGGGCGGCGCCTCGAGCACCTGTTCCTGTTTGGTGACGAACCTGCTGACATGCACGGCAAGAGTGCCCCGGTGCATGCCGTAGCCGGTGATCACGGCGAGATCGAACGACCCTTCGAACGCGTTCTCGTACAGGGGGATGCGGAACTCCTGCCGTTCCCTGAGATAGAGGTTCTCGTGGAAAAATTCCGTGAACGGAGCAGAATTGTCGGAGGAGAGGGTCAGGTGGACGGGAGGGCCGTGGTTGACGATGTCGAGGACCAGCGTCTCGCCCGCAGAAATCTCCACCCGGGAAGGCACCTCGACACTGTTGATCCCCCGGCGGTTGATGTCGATCGCTGCCTGCACCATCGGTTCCTCAGCACTCCTCGTCGGTCCGGGGGAGAAGATCGGGAATTCCCTCATGGATAGGATATTCCACGTCGCAGGCGGCGCAGTAGAGCACCCCCTCGAGGATCTCCTCCTCTCCGTCGCCTCGTTCCTTCATCTCGTCCACCCGGAGATCAAGGTCACCTTTGCAGACCGGGCAGCAGAGGATTGCCATGGTCGACCGCATCACAGCTCATCCCTCAGATCGATGATCTGCGAAATATCGGGACCGGTGGAGATCAGCCCGACCGGGGCGCCGATGTCCTCTTCCGCCTGCTCGATAAACTCCCGGGCTTTTTTCGAGAGCCGGTCCGCGGTGGTCACCCCGAAGCAGTCGGGGTCGACATGGTCGATGCCGGTGATCGCCGCCACGGTGCAGCCGTTGATCATGGCCGAGTAGCGGGCCATCTCGCCGTCCCAGACGCCGATGCGGCGCTCCCGGTGGGTGATGGTGCCATATTCGACGATCCCGAGGCGATGCGACTCCTCGCGGGTCATCTCGGTGCCGAACGGCCCCTCTCCCACCCGGGTGGGATAGGCCTTGAAGACCACGATGACGTCGTCGATCCGGGTGGGGCCGACGCCGTTGTCGGCGGCGATCTGGGAAGCCGAGGTGTCCTTGCTCGTCACGAAGGGGTAGGTCCCGAAATAGAGGGAGATGCCGAACCCCTGGGTCCCCTCCAGGATGACGTTCTCTCCCCGGTCCAGGGCTCCGTTTACCTCCTCGGCCACGTCGGTGATGAACCTTGCGAGCTCAGGCACATCTTTGGCCTGCCGTGCGATCCGCATCACCCGGTCGACATTGGCGGGCCCGCACCCGGTGCCCGTCGAGCCGATGGTCTTGGCGAGATGTGAATCCCCGCGGTCACGCCGGATATGGTCCTCTTCGATGATGCTGCACCGCTTGTCGACAAAGATCCGGTCGGCCACCCCGAGCTCGTTCACCTCATGGAGAAACACCCGGGGGTCCACGAGCACACCGCTCCCGATGCAGAGCCGCGTTTGTGGGTACACGAAACCCGACGGCACCATGCGGATACCGTACTCCCGCTCTCCGGCCTTGACGGTGTGGCCGGCATTGGGCCCCACCCCGCCCCGGGATATCACCGACGGGCGGTCATGATATGCGATGTGTGCAACGATCTTTCCTTTCCCCTCGTCACCAAAAAAACCGCCGACAACTATTGTACAGCTCATTGTTGTATCATGTAGGGTGGAGCAGTTCATAGCAATAAAGATTGATATGTGAAGCGAACCGTGAGCACACCCCTCGAGCCCCACCCGTACATCTGCTGCCGAACGACGGTAAAAAGATAAATGTATATCGTATTTTATTCAAAAATACCTGTGAATATACGTTTTTGCAGTGGAAATCAAGGGGTCATGGCGCTCCTGCACATCGCGACGACATGTGTCAGGTACCCCCGATCGCCGCGCATATTCGCAGCATGAGAAAAACCTATTGAAATTTTAAGATTATGCATATTTTATACCTTTTTCGGAATCTCTGACCGGCAGGGAGTGATCGACATCCGCATTTATTGCCATCTCGAGTGCGGATTGCCGAAACGAGGTGCTGTACAGCACGGCTTTCGACGACCGTACCGATCGGTGTGCCATCACGCTTTTTCGACATCTCCAGTGGAAATAAAGGGGTTCATCCCATCTTTTGCCTGACCGCTGCGAATACGGACATCGTCGGACGGTGGTCCCAGAATTAAAATTTATATCACCGTTTGTATTAAAAAAATGGTTGCAAAATATTCCTCTCAGAGCCCGGCCAGAAATGCCTCAATACGATCGAGGGCAACCCGCAGGTTGTCACGCGACACGGCATAGGCGCATCGCAGGTGGCCCCCGGCACACGCCCCGAACACCCGTCCCGGCACCACCGCGACCCCCTGCTCGGTCAGCAGGCGCTCGGCGAATTCGAGATCGGATAGACCGGTTTCCGCGACCGAGGGGAAGGCGTAAAACGCCCCCTTCGGCATGTGGCAGGGAAGGCCGATGCGGTTTAACCCGCGGACGAACATATTCCGGCGGATGCAGTACTCCCGCACCATTGCATCGCGTTCCCTGCTGCCGCGCCGGAGCGCCTCGATCGCCGCCACCTGGGCCATTACGGGAGCGCACATCATGACGTACTGGTGGATCTTCATCGCCGCGTCGCAGATTTCCTTCGGCGCGCAGAGGAACCCGATCCGCCACCCGGTCATGGCATAGGCCTTGGAAAACCCGTTCAGCGTGATGGTCCGCTCCCGCAGGTCGTCCACCGCCACCGCAGACGTCGGGGAGCCCTCATAGGTGAGCTCCGCGTAGATCTCGTCGCTGATCAGCAGCAGGTCCTGGTCCACGATGACCTCGGCGATCGCCCGGTAGTCCGCATCCCGCATCACCCCGCCCGTGGGGTTGTTGGGGAAATTGATCACCACGGCCTTGGTCTTCGGGGTGACCGCCTCCGCAAGCGCATCCGCGGTCAGCCTGAACTCGTCCTCCTCGCGGCACTGCACCGGCACCGGAATCCCGCCGGCGAGCATCACGCAGGGCGAGTGGGCCACAAACGAGGGTTCGGCGACGATCACCTCGTCCCCGGGGTCGACGACCGTCCTGATGGCAACGTCGAATGCTTCCGAGACCCCACTGGTCACCACGATCTCCGTCTCGGGGCTGTAGCGGATGGAAAAGCGGTCGTCGAGATAGCGGGCGATCTCCCGGCAGAGTGCGGGCATCCCCCGGTTGGCGGTATACGACGTCGAACCCAGCTCGATGGAATAAATCGCCGCCTCGCAGATACTCCACGGGGTGGCGAAATCGGGCTCTCCCACCCCGAGGGAGACGACATCTTCCCTGTCCTGGACCAGGTCGAAAAATTTCCTGATCCCGGAGGGGGGAATGGCCCGGGCCTGTGCTGCGACGAAATCTCTCATGGAATCACATCAGAGTGAAATGGGAAGGCGGTCGCCTCCCCCCGCTCGAAGAACGTATGCCCGTTTTCCTTGTACGTCTTCATGATGAGGATCGTCGCCGTTTCCCGGATATGGTCCATGGGGGCGATCTGCTCGGCCACAAACGAGGTGATCTCGTGGATGTTGCTGCCCACGACCATCACCTGGAGGTCGTAGACGCCGGAGATGAGGCGGATACTGCGCACCTGCGAAAACCGCGCGATGCGCTCGGCGATTTTGTCGTACCCGAAATCGCGTTCGGGGCTGACCTTCAGCTCGATGATCGCCGCCACCTCGGGCTCGCCGGCCTGCTCCCAGTCCACCACGGCCCGGTATTTGCGGATCACCCCCTGCTCTTCCAGAATGCGGATGCGCGTGGCGACCTCCTCTTCGGAGAGATCGGCCATTTCAGATAGATTGCGTACCGGGATGTTGCTGTCGTCCTCGAGTATTGTGAGCAGTATGCGGTCTTTATCGTCCATTAGCATCACCTGAATAGCGTTTTAAATCGCGCCGTATCGATTTCGTTCAACCGTTCGTCATTGAGCCGGGTGTCCTTGAGGAGGGTGTCCCAGATCTTTTTGGTGCCGGTGCCAAATGACATCTCCTTGGTCCTGCCGTACCGGCCCCTGCTCACCACGCGCGCGTTGATCACGCCGAGCATGTTCAGCTCGGAGATGAGATCGGTGATGCGGCGGTGGGTGAGCACGTCGAGGTCCAGAATCCGTGCCACCTCGCGGTAGACCTGCGCGACCTCACCCGTCGTAAAGACATCCTTGTTGAGCTTGGTCAGGAAAAGCATCGAATAGAGAACCGCTTTGCTCTGCGTCGGGAGTGTGGAGACGCACTCGATGAGGCTGTCGGTCTCGATCCGCTGCATTGCCGCTCTCACGTTGGTCTCGGCGACCCGGTCCGTGTTCTCCCGCTCCGCAAGCTCCCCCGAGACGCGAAGAAGATCGAGCGCCCGGCGCGCGTCCCCGTGCTCCTGCGCGGCGAGGGCTGCACAGAGGGGGATGACCCCGTCATCCAGCGCTCCAGCGACAAACGCCACGTCGGCCCTCTGCTGGAGAATGTCCACGAGCTGCATCGCGTTGTATGGCGGAAAGACGATCTCCTCTTCCGAGAGCGAGGAGAGCACGCGCGGGTCGAGGAAATCGGTGAACCGGAGATCGTTGGAGATCCCGATGATGCTCACCTTCGAATCCTTCAGGTCGGAGTTGATGCGGGTAAGGTTGTAGAGCGTCTCGTCGCCGCTCTTTTTCACCAGCTTGTCGATCTCGTCGAGGACAATGACATGCACCCCGCCCATCGCCTCCATCTGGTTCTTGAGCTCGGCGTACACCTGGTCGGTGGGCCACCCGGTCATGGGGATGCTGGTCCTGGGGCGATCGCTCGCACGGGCATCGGAATCATCCAGGTAGTTGGCGATCTGGGCGAGCACCCGGTACTGGGTATCGATCACCTCGCAGTTGAGGTGGATGACATGGCAGGCAGTACCCATTTCACTGCTGGCATTCTCCAGTTCTCGTCCCACGTACCGCACACAGGCGGTCTTTCCAGTCCCCGTTTTCCCGTAGATAAGAATATTGGAGGGCGTCTCATCCCGGAGAGACGATGCGAGGATCGAGGCGATGGAATCGATCTGGGGCTTTCTGTGGGGGAGCACGTTCGGGCAGTAGGAATGCCGGAGCACTTCCCGGTTTTTGAATATGCTTGTATTATGGAGGAACTTTTTAAACAATCCCATTGAGGGGCTTTCTTCATCGGACATATCTACTCCAGAGCGCACGGGGAAAGCACAGTACCACCAATGCACGATCCAGTATATGTGATCATCTGAATCCTATTAACCCCTTTGTTTCCAGTGGAGCCGGCCCGGGCATACAAAACCCTGCTTCCTCGATAGCCACAGGATTTGAAGCACTCACCGGGGAATTGTCGACGCTCCCGGAGGAGGGTTGAAGGCCCACCCCATGATTTCAAGTGGAGAGCTATGATGAGAAGACCTTCTTCTCATCAATATCAAAATAGGAGAAGACTCATTGATCAATCTCTCGTTCATGGTACTTAAGGTATCCGAATCGCGATCCGATCCCGCGGAAAAGCTTCCGGCAGGAGGAAGTCCCGAGTGCGGATTTGTGGCATGAGGAGAGGCGGCCGTGCACTCGACTGGCTCCACTGGAAATGAAAGGGTCTCCCATCTCCTGGTCAACAACTTCCCACACCGACCACTATCCTCATCAGATCTCCCGTCAATGAGGATGCATGGATCCGAGCCATATCAGGGATATTCCCCTCGCCGTTTCAGTCATCACGGTCTCCACGAGCCGGGATACATCCACCGACAGGAGTGGTCCGGTAGTCAGGGATCTTCTCTCCTCCGCGTCCATCCCGGTGGTGCGGTCCCGCATCGTTCCCGACGATATCGAGGAGATCCGGCGCGAGCTCTTTGCTTCACTCGAGGTTGCCAACTGCGTGATCTTTTCGGGGGGGACGGGCCTCACCTCCGATGACTGCACCATCGAGGCCATCGAGCCCCTCCTCGAAAAAACCATGCCGGGGTTCGGTGAACTCTTTCGATCGCTCAGCGTCCGGGATATCGGGACCCGCGCGCTGCTCTCCCGCGCCCTCGGGGGGGTGACCCGGGGCAAAGCGGTCTTCTGTATCCCGGGGTCGACCGGGGCCGCGGACCTTGCGGTCCGGGAACTGATCATCCCGCAGCTCGCACACGTACTGACCCACGCGTCGCAGTAGAGGGGTCAGCGGTAGACATCGAGGAGGGCGACCCGCTCCCGGACCAGTTCGGGAAGGCGGTCCTTCCCGACGATCGCCAATTCCTCGCGTGGTATCCCGAAAAGATCCATCAGGCGACGTTTTTTTGCATCGTCAATCTCTTCCCAGTCTTCCTCGACGAAACAGACGAGGGCACGGAGGGCGTCGCGTGCGCCGGGCGAAGGCGGGCAGATGCAGACGTACCCCGCGTTGGCACCGCAATGAATGCCGAACCGCACAGCGTCCAGCACCTGCCTGCTTCCCGCGGCATAGAGCAGGGATTCCATTTCAAATGAATTTGCAATCGGGCTTTCTCCAAAAAAGGAACGCTGTGCATGATCGAGGGCGGCGGCGACGTGAGCGCTTCCGGCCATATGCGCGGCATTGAACACAACGATCCGCACCCCGAAGCGGTCGGCGATCTCCCGTAGATGTGCGAGGAAATCAGCTTCGTCATCCACCGAAAACCGGGCCTGTGCGATATCGCAGTCCACCTTCATCGCTGTTCCCCGAAAAAGGACAGGGTCTTCTGCCCAACATCCTCGTCGTCATCATCCCCGCCCCCCCCGTCCGGCCGGTCGAGCTGCGCGAAGATCGATTCCGCGGTCTTCTGGCCCAGGATCGTGCTGATGCGCTCCATGCCGGCAGCGCGCAGCGCCTCGGGGGAGGTGACGTTGTTGTTGAAGAGCCGGCGGGCGCGCACCCGCCCGATCCCCCGCAGGCGGATGAGCGGCAACAGCTCGCGCTTGATCCCGTGCTTGACCCGCAGCTCGGTCTCCCTGATGGGACCGGCACATGCCGGCGCTGCCATGCCGGCAATCCTGCCCGCGGCGTGGATCAGCCACCCGATGCCCTCGACCGTATTGTAGATGTCCCCGGGACCTACGTTGTAGCGCTCGCAGAGTGCGGCTTCGCCGACCTCGCCCATCCAGTCGGCGATGAGCATCGCCGTCTTGAGGCTGCGGAAGTAGCCCTCGCCGTCGTCCCACGAAAATTCCACCCAGAGGTCGTCTTCATGGGCGTCGACGAACTGCTCCACGACGGTCAGGTCCTGTTTTCGCACGTAGAGGGTGTACATGTCGGGGGTGGCGCACAGCAGCTGGAGCAGGCCAATTTCGGACCAGCGCTCGTGGGACCGCAAGGCGTCGCTGATCATCTCCGCCCCGCGGGGGTCGATGTAGAGGCGGGAGACAAGGGTGCCGTAGGACGTTGCGTGCAGCAGCCCGCCCACATCGGTGATCATCTCGGCGCCGTGGAGGAACGCGGTTACGGATTCGACGATCCTCGAGAGATGGCGGCTGTTCTTTTTCTGGTGCACGTAGAATGTCTTTTCCAGAAACCCGATCAGGTCTTCGCTCGACGAGACGAACCCGGTGGCGATCAGGGAGAGGATGTGGGTGGTGAGCGCCGATTCCGAGGCGCACTTCGAGTGGATCCCCTCCGCCGGCGCCTCGATATAGGCGGCGAACAGGTCGTCGACCGCCCCGCGTTCCTTTGCGATGAGCACCGCTTCGCCGTAGGGGTCAAGGTGGGGCCTTCCTGCGCGGCCCGCCATCTGCCGGTACTCTCGCACCGGGATGGGCCGCATGCCCTCGCCGCCCTGGAAGCGGAGATAGTCGCGCACCACCACCCGTCGGGCGGGGAGGTTGAGGCCTGCTGCCAGGGTGGGCGTGGAGGAGATCACCTTGATCCGGTTCTCCCGGAATCCCCGCTCCACGATATGGCGCTGCTTTTTCGAGAGGCCGGCATGGTGGAACGCCGCCCCTTTCGCCACGCAGGCGGCGAGCACCGTGCCCATGTCCGTTTCGGCCGCCGCCTCGAGCTCTCGGCCCAGCGCAGCGAGCACCGGGTCGTCAATGGTCAACGCCGATGCCGCGCGTTTGGCAAACCCCTCAGCGTTCTTGCGGGAGCTGACGAAGACGAGGCACTGTCCCCCTTCGGCGATGGTGTCCAGGCAGAGGTTGATGTCCTCGTACCTGGAGGGGGTGGCGATCGCTTTTTCGCCGTCGGCGAAGTGCACGGTGCCCCGGTAGCAGACCCCCTCGCGCAGGTCGACGGGGCGCCATTCCGAGGTGATCAATTCCGCATCCAGCCAGGCGGCGAGCTCTTCGGGGTTGCCGATGGTGGCGGAGAGGGCGACTGTCTGCATGGCGGGGTTGAGGGTGCGCAGTTTGATGATTACCATCTCAAGGGTCGCCCCGCGGTCCTCGGAATCGATCAGGTGCACCTCGTCGACCACGAGCAGGGAGATCTCCCGCAGCCAGTGCGTGGCATTGCGCAGCAGGGAATCCACCTTTTCGCTGGTGGCGATGATGATGTCGTTGCGTCCCAGGTACTCGTCCCGCCGGTCGTAGTCGCCGGTGGCGATCCCCACCGACGCCTGCTTTCCATTAAAATCATCGTATTTTTCGCTGGCGAGCGCTTTCAGGGGGACGATGTAGAGGCACCGTCCCCCGCCGGCGATATGGTGGTGCATGGCCATTTCGGCGATGAGGGTCTTTCCGCTCGCGGTGGGGATGGCGATAAGAAGGTTGGCACCCGAAAAAAGCCCCGCCCCGATGCACTCCTCCTGCGGGGGGTAGAGTTCGGTGATCCCCCGTTCGCTGTACTGCTGCACCAGGTGGCCCGGTACCGGCAATGACTCGATTTTCATCCAAAACCCTTTAATTCCACTGCACAATGCGGTTTCATCGCGCGCATTTGAAAACAGCGCTTACAGATCCGTTTCGCCGTCCAGTTGCAACGTTCCCTTTGCCGGAATGCTGTTATGCGGGATTATCCCGCTTTTTGCACCGGCAGTCAGTAGTAGTATTCGAGGATGTCTGTTTTCGCTTCTTTCTTTTTTCTATCCAGAAACGAAAAGACCGTCTCATGGGGCAGTCCTTCGAGCAGCATGTCCACGGCGGCCCGCGCCACCTTCAGCTGCTCGGGCATCCCGATCAGGGCGATGGTTTTGCCGTGGACGGAGACCGCCACCCCGGTCATGTCCTCGATCTGGGCGCGGGCCTTGCCGCCTTTGCCGATGATCCGCCCGCGGATCCGCTCCATCTGCTTGGTGGTGGTGCATACACCCGAGAGATCGATGATCTCCAGGAGCATGTCCTCGTCCTCGAGCAGCAGAAATGCCCGCTCAGGGGAGAACCCGCGGTTGATTGCTTTGATGATCTCGACGGTCCTGAGCACCGCAAGGGCGTCCTCCCCTTCCACGGTCACGGTCCCCTCCGAACTGTCGATGGCGAGCCCCGTGTCCGTCTTCTCCTCGATCAGCCGTTTTGTTGCGCCGCCTTTTCCGATAATCACCGCAATACGGCTTGCGGTGACCTTTACTTCCTGTCTGGTCGTCATGGTGTGCTCCGTCCTGGTGTCATGGTTCGAACCGTCCCGGCCCGACGATCTCCTGAAATATCTCCTTCTCGTCACGCACAGCACAGTGTCTGGCAAAAAACCGGTTGATGTTTTTGATGTCCCGGACCAGGAAGGCCAGTGCCCGCGGGTGGTCGGGGGTGACCGCCTGGCCCATATCGATGAGATAGGGCTTTTCATGATAGAGGATATTGAACTCCGAGAGGTCGGCGTGGATGAGCCCGGCCGCGTTGAAGAGCGTATCCATGTAGCCGAGGATCCGTGCGTAGCATTCGACGGGGTCGTCGAGCTCTGCGAAGCGCAGCTGCGGGTAAGGTCGCTCCTCTTCGCCCAGAAATTCCATGAGCAGGATGTTGCGGTCGAAGGCGATCGGTTCGGGTACGGGGATGCCGGCGTCCCGCGCCCGCGAGATGTTGGAGAACTCCTTTTTGGTCCAGGCAAAGACGAGATCTTTCCTGGATTTCCTGATGGAGGCGAAGCGGGGGTCGCCCACGATGTACTCGCTCATCCCCTTGAAGTTCGCCGACCGTATACGGTAGATCTTGATGGCGATGGCCGCCCCGTCCTTCTCCCCGTAGAAGACATTGGCTTCCTTGCCGGTGGAGATGGACCCCCCGATGACCGAGATATACTTTTTATGGACCAGGCGGTAGAGGGCGAGCAGTGTGACCTCGTCGAAGACGTTGTTCAGCACCTTCATCTGGTTGGCGTCCCTGATCCGGACGCCCATCTTCTCGACTTCGCGGTCGAATTTATCCTGCAATGAATCAAGGCTCACGGTGTCCCTCTATTCGTTCATATAGGCGCATGCGTCGGCGAGGATCTCGATAAGCCCCTCGGCGGCTGCGTTCTTGAGGTCCACCGGGTGCACCTCTCCGGCGGCATATGCCTGCTCGAGCGCCTCATAGGCGGCAAAGTCGCGGTCCCCGCCGAATTTCTCCTGGCGCCGCAATGAAAGGGTGCCGAGGCGGGGGAAGACGTGGTACTGCACGAGCTGCAGCACCGGGTTGTTCTCCCGCTCGGGCGGGCAGAACGCTTTTTTGATCTTTTTCCTTATGACGTCCTCTGTATCGGCGATGGAAATATAGTTGCCTGCCGATGAGGACATCTTCGTGCCGTCCAGACCGTTGAGGATGGGGGTATGGATGCAGACCGGTGCGGGCATCCCGAGGGAGGGGAGGTATTCCCGGGCGAGCATGTGGATCTTGCGCTGGTCGATCCCGCCGACCGCGGCATCCACCCCGAGGGTGGCGATGTCCACCATCTGCATGATGGGATAGATCATCTGCGAGACGGAGGGCGCCTCCATCTGCCGTCCCACCTCGTCCATGCTGCGCCGCGCCCGGTTGAGGGTGATCTGCTGGGAGAGCTCGAGCACCCGCAGCTCGTAGTCGGCATTCAGCTGCACGTCGGAGCCGAGCACGAACTCGACGTCGGTCAGGCCCACCGCCTCAAAACAGCGCCTGTTGTAGTCGGCGAGCTCGCGCACCTCCTCCATCGTGCCCTTTCTGTTGAGGAACGCATGCAGATCGGCGAGGAGCACCACGACATGGAAGCCCGCATCCCGCAGGTCCATGAGTTTGTTGATGGTCACCAGGTGCCCGAGGTGGATCTCCCCGCTCGGCTCGTACCCTGCATAGACCCTTTTGTTCTGCCGGGGGATGAGTGCCTGCAGTTCGTCGTCGGTGATGACTTCGACCGTATTTCTCGTCGCAAGTTCGTAATCATCCATGCTGCAATTCGTTGGATGTGTGCCGCATTAATGGTTGCTCTCGGGGAAGGAGGAGTCGATTTGGATACCATTCGATGATTTGAGAGAGCCATGGTATTCCCGTCTGTTCATGGATAGAATCTCCCCAATCGGGCGTTGCTGTGGTGTGGTCGTAGTGCGACAGGCCTGTCAGGGTCTTTGAATTGCTTTGCGGAATGACCGCCATTCTGGTTCTCGAGCGATAGTGGAAGGTCCGGGAGAACGGCGTTCGCACCGGGAACCAGAAAACCGAAATTCAAATGATTGCTTGCGATTTGTGACAAGAAGTGAATCGGGATTATTTTTTTCTCCCGAGGAAATAATACGCAATTGCGCCGAGAATGCCAAAGACCAAGGCAACGACGATCCAGATAATTTTCCATCCTGTGGTAAGCCCTTTGTTCTGGGTGAGAACATCATAAATCACCCAGATAACAGATACCAACACCAGTAATCCCCAAATCATCTCAAGCATAAGCGGATGCCTCAATAGCAATAAACGTAGTTTGCATATATTAAATTATCCAGGGATATGGTAATTTTACCAATAATTTAAGGTCTATCTTCACGTTAGGGGGAGGATTCGGGACTCATGCAGTCTGTTTCCTTCTGGCGCATACAATCCCTGGATCGTTCCTTGCAATCTGCGAACCATACCTGGTAAAATCACGTCCGATCCAGAGACTGGCCTCTTTTTACCGCCTTTTCGGATAAAAGAATGATCGTGGTCCGGAGACTGAAGCGGATGATTCGATCCGCCTTCAGACAGGACTTCCTGAGATGAACAATCCTATATCGCCGTGAAGCCGAGCGCTTCGTTGGTCATTCGGATGGATACCGCCGCATCCTCCACGGTGCCCGTAAGGGCGCGGATGGCGTCGATGTTTTCGACCACCACGTCCGCTTCCTGGTGGATGGCCTGGAAGAGGTAGAGTTCAGTGTCGTTGACCACGGAGACCGATTCCTCGTAGACGGCGTTCTCCCAGAGATCGGCCCGTGGACGGCCCATGTCCAGCGCATATTCTTTGAGTTCTGCCGTGCTGGTAATTCCGGTGCCCTTCCGCACCAGCCCCATGCGGGGGTGTTCCTCGATGAGGGAGAGCACGCCCTCCCGGGTGGCCGCTTTTTCGAGGTCGATGTGGATCACGTGCATGTGCATGAACGTGGTGGGGACGATCATGGCAAGGGTGACGATATCGATGTGGGGGAGGACCGTCTGGACATCGGGCCCGTGGTGGCTTGGAATGGTCGGCGGGTTGAGCACCACTGCGTCTATCGGGCCTTTCTTGATCGCACCGGGGTCGGAGCCGCGGCGCACCATGGTGGCCCGTACTTTCCGCGCCCCGTA
The DNA here is from genome assembly GCA_011048835.1 of Methanoculleus sp. Taxonomy (GTDB): domain Archaea; phylum Halobacteriota; class Methanomicrobia; order Methanomicrobiales; family Methanomicrobiaceae; genus DSDF01. Next base: position 32,166 of record DSDF01000022.1, read on the forward strand.
CTTTTCATCAACAGCATTGACGATGCGGCAGAGCCCGGTGGTGTTGCAGGAGACCACCCGTGCGAACTGGCGGTTGAGGGCGTCTGCATAGTTGCAGGAAGCGTTGAAGGAGAAATCCGCAACCTCGTGCTTTTCGCCTCCCTGCCAGACGGCCTTGAGGTTGAAGAGCTGGTAGAGCGCCTTGTTCTTGGCGCCCACGCCGCCGGGCGTGGCATCCACCACGATATCGGCGTGCTTGAGCATCTCCTCCACGTCGCCGGCCACGTCGATGCCTGCGCGATCGAATGCAGGTTTGTTCTGGATATCCGCGATGTAGAGGGGATAGCCCCGCCTGTTGGCGATGTAGGCCTCCGCACTGGGTCGTGTCTTGGAGACGCCGATCACTTCCATGTCGGGCTGTGCGGCGACTGCATCGGCGACGCGCTTGCCGATGGTGCCGTACCCGTTTACTGCGACCTTAATCATACAATCGATGTCATACGGAAAGGATTGTAATAAAGGTTGCTGCCCCGGCGGAGGGGATACGGCGGCAGCCTGTATGCCCACGAAGTGTCTGTATTACGAATTTCAGGACTGCAGGAGGATTTTTTGTGTGGTGCTCCCCATCACCGGCGGGTGGGGACTGCATACTGTATCGAGCATCTTGAAGCATTGATGGTAATATATCCGCCCCTGCATGCGCTCTATTCAAATGAGCGGATGCTATATGTTCAGAGGTGGAATGGATCTGTAATGGATAATGCTGCGGCATATATCAAAATGCTGAGAATAGGGGACTGGATACGGTTCTATCCGATCTTCCCCCTCGCCGGGGCGCTCTGCGCCTGCGGGATTGCTCCGGAGCTTCTCCCCGTTCTGGTCATTTTTATGTGCATTACCGGATACGGCTTTGTGGTCAACAACTACTATGATGTGGAGATCGACCGCAGCCATGCAGGAAAGGTCGAAAAGAACACCAATCCTCTCGTCAGCGGGAAGGTGAGCAAAAAAGGCACCCTCGTCCTCATGGGCGTGCTGGTGTCCCTCTCCCTCTGCATCGCCGCTGCAATGAGCCTCTCCGGCCTCGTGTGCTGCCTGCTCTGCATCGGGGCGCTCACCCTCTATTCGGCCGCGCCATTCCGGTTCAAGGACCGTTTTCTGGTCGATATCCTCACCCACGGGCTGATGTTCGGCGGCCTGCCCGTACTCGCCGGCTACGCCCTCGCCGGGGGAACGCTCGCATCTCCCGATCCCCTCCTGGTGGGCTGCGCCCTGATCGGGACGCTGGTGTGCTTCGAAGCGTTGATCGCCCACCAGATATGCGATTACTGGGAGGACAGGGATTCGGCGACGACCACGGTGGTGCGGCTCGGGCACCGGATGGGCGGGATCCTTCTCGGCAGCATGATGGCAGTCTCGATCGCCGCACTGGAACTCCTTGCCCTTGCAATCCCCTTCAACGCCGTGCTGCACGCCGGGGTGCTGGTCTCTCTCGCCGCCTATCCCGCCCTCAGCTGCAGGCAGGAGGTCATGGTGCAGATGAAGAGCACCTACTCCCGGGTGCTCGTTGCCTGCATGAACCTGCAGCGCTGAAACCTTCTTTTTGAAAGATGCGGATGAAGCGGAGCGTTCCTGACATCAGGGCCGAAGAACTTGCCGGCGCCCTTGCGTTCTCCCTCCTGCTGGCCTGGTTTCTCTGGCGGTTCTGGCCGTACCTCTCCTGATCCACGACTGATGGTGCCTCTGCCGCCGGAGCGCCCCCGTCGGCAATCTGCCCCGGCGCCATGCAGTGTGGCGCTCACCCCCGCATTCTGCCGGGCCGGACGATGCCGGCGAGCCCGGTAATCACCACCACCACAAAGACGACTGCTTTGAGGAATGGTGCAACCACCGCAAATATCGAAAATACCGTTATCCCGATGATTGTATCCACCAGTAGAAAGATGCGGATCAGGAACTCCACCAGGAGCACCGCCCCGCCCGCATTGAGGAAGGGGGCGGCGATATTGACCGGAAAAGGGAATGCCGCGAGGATATCTGCGACGAGAAAGATGAGCGAGAAGAGGAGGACCAGCCAGACGTTGTCGGTGAGAAATGCGGCGATGGTGCGCACCGGTGCGATCTCCGTGGTGCCGGCAAGCCAGTTCAGCACCACGACCACGATGAGGAAGACGGCGATGCCGATGATCCGGTGGAGGATCAGCCAGGGGAGGGGTTCCCGATCATGCCCGGCCGCGACCATTGCAGCCTCCTCCTCCGTGACGTCCCCCCGTGGTGCGCATGGTACCGGTATGGTATGCGCCCCCGCTATATAGGCATGCAGTGGCGATACCATTTTGGCGTCTGCCGGTCATGGAGCGTCATGGCACGTGCTGATCGCGCGGTGGAGAATTTCCGGCAGGGCTGCAACTGCTCCCAGGCGGTGCTGACGGCATTTGCGGCGGATTACGGGATGGATGAGACGACGGCGGCGCTGGTTGCCCGGGGGTTCGGCGGCGGGATGGGCCGCACCGGGGGCGTCTGCGGGGCGGTGAGCGGTGCGGTGATGGTGATCGGGCTGTCCACCCGCGCGATCGAGGATGCCGGCGAGGGAAAACAGCGGGCCTACGCACTTGTGCGGGAATTTTTCCGCCTTTTCGGCGAGCGACGGCCGTCGATTGAGTGCAGGGCCCTGCTGGGCTATGCTATTGGCGACCCCGAGATGTACGTCCTCATCAAAGAGCAGGATCTCTTCGAGACTGTCTGTGCCGGGGTCATCAGGGATGCCGCGGAGGTTCTCGAAGCGATCCTCTAATGCCCGGAGGGCTCCTGTGCGGCCCCTTCGTCGATGGGGCCGGGGAGGAATGAAGGTATGGAGGTCTATGTGGGTACGAGCGGATGGTACTACGCGTGGAACCGGGAGAAGTCGCTGGACTGGTTTTGTGCGCATGCCGGCCTGCATGCGGTGGAGTTGAACGCCAGCTTCTACCGGTTCCCCTCTCCTGACCAGGTCCGATCGTGGGCGGAGAAGGGGGCCGACCTCTCCTGGTCGGTGAAGGTGCACCGCTCGGTCACCCACGCCCACCTCTTCAACGAGGAGGGGTTTTCGGTCTGGGAGAGGTTCAGGGATGCCTTTGCTCCGCTGGACGACCGCATCGCCTTCTACCTCTTCCAGGCGCCGCCGCGGTTCGACGACCAAGAGAGGCTCATCACCTTCGCCGACGAGGCGGATCTCGGCGACCGCTGTGCCGTGGAGGTGCGCAACCCCGATCTCGTCGGCGACGATGATCTCTGCGCCATGATCAAGGATCATGCCGTGCTGGTCTCGGTCGACTCCCCGGATTTCCAGAACCGCATCTTTGCGGGCCCCCTCATCTACCTGCGGATGCACGGACGGGGCGAATGGTACAGCTACAACTACTCCGGGGAAGAGCTGGAGGAGACGGCATCCATCGTCCGCTCGGGAGATCCAAAACGGGTGCATGTCTTTTTCAACAACGACCACGCCATGCTCGACAACGCACAGGCGATGGCCCGTCTTCTCGCGGAAGAATGAGCCCTCACCGGGCCAGGCGGAGACGGGTGCCCGGCCTGTCTTCGTGCCTGACCCGCAGGGCAGAATCGGGGAATAATCCGGCTATTGCCGGCGTTTTATGCGCATCTCGCACATATCGCCGCCCATGCAGATGCCCCTGGCGGTGCGCACGTCGTAGTCGGGATTGAGGCTCTCTATTGCCGCAGTGGTGTAGGCCCTGCACGCGTTGCACACGACCCTCCCATCGAGCCCGATCTGCTGTGCACGCGAGGCCATCGGACATGCTGTGGTGATGATCACGGCGCCATCCCCCTCCCCGGGCTCGACACCGCCGCCGGCAAGTTCAGGGCCCAGGAATAATTTGGAAATCGCCACGAAGGTTTCGGCGACCTCTGGCGCGGTGCCCCGGGGGAGGTCGAATGCATCCGCAACCACGGTCTGCTGCTTTCCGGCCTGCCCCCAGAGGGCGGCGATGGCTTCGTTCAGTTCGTCTTCATAGGCGCCTTTCGTTGCCTCCTTGAATGCACGGCGGTAGCCGAAGATCATATCATTTGCTGCTCTCGCTGCGATGTTCCATCTCGCTTCTGCCGGGATATCCTCGATATCCACCATTTCTCACCAACCTCCGTCTCAACGGGACCGGGAGCGAATTTGCAACGGAATTTCGAATATGGCGTGAAGGAGACCCAGTCCCGCAACGGGTGAGCAGGAGCGCTCACCATCTCCCCTTCCAGAGAAATAAGGGGAGTATATGGAAGTACAATAAGAATCTTTGTGCGGCGAAGGTGGCGAATCCGGTGCCTGGGCGAAACATCGCTTCGTGCGGTCCTGCCGGCGAACTCCCGGGTGAGATTTATCTATCGGCATGTGAAATCTTTCTAACATAGTGTGAGCAATTTCTCACAGGACTGCGATGAACGATGGCAGCAGCACAGAAACAATTGCACAAAAGCCGCTGGTGGATGACCGCCATGTTCTTCTTCGGCGCGGCCCTCCTCGCAACCGGGCTCTTCCAGTCGCTCACCATGCCTGCCGGCGCGCTCGGCACCATCGCCGGCTCCGCGATCGCCACGGGGTTTGTCATGATGCTCCTCGCCGGCGCCCGGCTCTTGAAGGGCGAGTCGCACTCCATGCAGGACGAGCGGACGAAACGGATCGGCGCCTGGGGCCTCTCCTACTCGTGGTTTTTGACATTCCTGGCAATGTTTGCGGTCTTCTGGCTCGACCACCTCGGGACCGCCTCGCCCGATGCGGGGACGCTCTCGGTGGTATTCATCCTGCTGATGGGCCTTTCTGCGAAACTCTTCCAGAGCTACCGCTTCCGCAGGGGGGATGTTGCGTGAACGTTATGGAGACGTCGTCTCTCGGCAAAGCCTTCGGGGGACGGACGGTGCTGGACGGCGTCAGCTTCGGCGTGAAGAAAGGAGAGGTCTTCGGGTTCCTGGGCCCCAACGGCGCGGGCAAGACCACCACGCTGCGCCTGCTCCTTGGCCTGCTCGAACCAGACGATGGCGAGGCGCTCGTCTTCGGGGATCGGCTCGCCGACCGGGATGACCTCCGCCGGCGCGTCGGCGTCCTGCTCGAGGGCAACGGGCTCTTCGACCAGCTCTCCGCCCGCGAGAACCTTGACTACTACGGACGCCTTTACGGTGTTCCCGATCTCGCGCAGCGGATCAGCGATATCCTCGTCCTCACCGGGCTCGAAGAGCGCGCCGGTTCGGCGGTCGGCACCTTCTCGACAGGCATGAAACGCAAGCTCGGCCTGGGCCGGGCGCTCCTCCATGAACCGGAGATCCTGTTTCTGGACGAGCCCTCGTCGGGGCTTGACCCGGAAGCCCAGCGGATGGTCAGGGAACTCATCATCGAGGTGTCACGGCATGAATCGGTCACCGTCTTTCTCAATTCGCATAACCTGGATGAGGTGCAACGGGTCTGCGATACGGTGGCCATCCTGGATCGAGGCCGGATACGGGCCTATGACCGGGTCGCCGCGCTTGTTGAGAACCGGGGCGGGGTGCATTTCACCCTCACCCTCGCGGATGCCGGGGACGCCTCCCGCGCAGAGGGTATTCTCGCCGCCATGGAGGAGGTGCGCGACTACCGGATCGCGGACGGCGTGATCACCACCGTGCTCCCGGAGGGCGCCGCTCCGGCGGAGGTGCTCGCCCGGCTGGTCAGGGAGGGCATCCTCATCGAAGAAGCAAGAAAAACCCGCCGATCTCTCGAGGAGATCTATCTCGATGCGGTGGGACCCACGGAGGGATCAGCATGAACCCGATGCTCACGGTGGCACGCAAGGAGATTGCCCAGCTCCTCCACAGCAGGATGTCCATGCTATCCACGGCATTCCTGGCGATATTCTTCGCGTTTACCGCCGCACCAGCGGTTACCATGGACGGCGGAGGTCTCGCCATCCTCGACCAGCTCCTGTTTTCGATGGTTCCGGTGATCGGGCTCTTTGCAGGCTATATCTTCGCGTCCCAGATCTTTTTGCGCGAGAAGCAGCAGGGCGTCATCGAGACCCTCCTCTGCACCCCCCTCACCGTACGCCAGCTCTGGGCCGGCAAAGTGCTGGGCGTCACCCTCCTCGCGTGGGCGATGGCCATGGGTGCCGCCATCCTCATCGTCGGGTTTTCCCGCGGCAGCGACGGAGTGCTCCTGCTCCCTTCGGCGCCGGTCATCGTCCACCTTGCGGTGGCGGTGCCCCTGTTCATCGTTGCGGGAACGGGCCTGCTGGGCCTGGCCCAGTTCATCCTGGGCATGCACCAGATCCAGATCGTCAATGTCGCGGTGATCTTTGTCCTCATCTTTCTGCTCACCCTGACCCAGCAGCTGGTCAATCCGGAGGCGGGCATCACCTGGCCGGTGGCGGGCGCATCCTTCCTGGCGGGGCATGCCGCACTGGGAGGCGTGTGGGCGGCGGGGAGATGTTTGAACACGGAGCGGATCGTGACCAGCCTCCCCTGAGGTGCCCGGATGAAGACGCGTATCAGGGAGTTTCGGGCGAGAAAGAACCTGACGCAGGCTGAGCTTGCCATACTGGTCGGGGTGCGCAGGGAGACGATCGTCTTTCTGGAGAAGGGCACCTACAACCCTTCGTTGCGGCTCGCCCACCACGTCGCACAGGCGCTGGATGCAGGTATCGAGGATATCTTTTCGTTCGACGACGAAGTGGACTGAGCGTTGCAGGCAAGCACCGCATCCGCTCCTGGCGGGGCGGTGGTGCGTGGATATCAGGATAACAAAGAGGTTCGCTTGCTTATACGAGGGAAAAAGGAGATTTAGTAGAATCTCCTGCTGCTGTTGAAGTCCCTGCGGGGCCGGGGCGGGCGAGCTTCGTCGATCCGCAGTGTCCGGCCAGCAAATTCGGTTCCGTTCAACGCTTCCATTGCTTTTTCTGCTTCTTCAACGGTTTCAAATTCAACGAAACCGAATCCTTTGCGCTCGATGACACGAACGTCTTTGACATCGCCGTAACTTGAAAATAACTCTTTTAATTGAGCTTCATCTACAGAGTATGTCAGATTGCCGACATAGAGTTTGGGATTTTCCATTTACGTTCCTCGTTCCTATCTATATCGTAACCCATTATCAATTAAGTTTGGGTCACCGGCATCAACTACGCCTGTCGCAGCAGCGCACTACGGGCCTCAGCGCGCTTCCATGTACCGGGTACGCGAGCGCCATCCCCCCTCTGCCGTGGGTGCCGGGGGCACCCCCCCGCAGAAGCCGGCGGGATGCAGGAGCGGGAGGAGGCTTGCGCGTCGTGCGGGCATGCGGGACACTCCCGGGATGAAACCGCTGTAAATACGCGTAAATCTTGAAAAGATAGCAGAATAACTTCGATTTTATTCGAAGTCAGGGCATGGTTTATCTGTGCGGGTGCGCTACTATCAAACGGTGAATACTGTGAACAGGATTGTGATGTACGCCATTGCCGCACTGGCAGCAATCTGCCTTCTCGCCGCGGCGCTATGGGTGGTCTACGCCCCGGGAAAAGAGATCGCGGAGAGTGGAGGCGAGGCAGGCCTCGCCAACCCCGCCGCCGTCTGGTGCGTGGAGATGGGCTACCGCCACGAGATACGGACCGACGCGGATGGCAACCAGTATGGCGTGTGCATCTTCCCCGACGGCACCGAACGGGACGCCTGGGAGGCGTACTATGAGGCGCACCCCGGAGGAGCACCCCCGCTCGATGGGTCCGCCGGGGAGGGTGACATGGCCGTCCTCACCGAAGCTGATGACGGAGAGACGGTGTCGTTTGAGACGGGCCGGGTGTTTGCCGTCCGCCTCGAGGAAAACCCGTCCACCGGGTATGCATGGACATTGAACACGACCGAAGGATTGGTCCTGGACAGCGATCGCTACGATCCCGCTCCCGGCGACGAAGGGCTCGTGGGGGCACCCGGCATGCACACATGGACCTTCCACGGGGACCAACCGGGCACGTACCGGATCGAGGGCGTCTATGCCCGGCCCTGGGAGGAGCCGACGGAATCGGATGAGCGTTTCACCCTCACCGTCGAGATCGTTTAACACAAGGGGCGGAGCCCCATCACGCCCCCTCCTCGAAGATGAGGACCGGTTCTCCTGCGGCATTTTTCAAAACAAGCCTCCCTCCATCGATTTCTGCCGTCGCTGCGCACGCGAGCGCCGCAAGGAAGGCCGATTCCTGCTCCATGACCCCCGCAGGCCCGGCACAGTACATCAAGGTGGTGGCGACGTGGCCGGTGCGGATCGCATTCCCTTCCTGCGTGAAGTCCGTGGCGTACCGGTTACAGCCTGCCGACCCCTCGAGGGTGCCGTCGTCACCGAAGACCGCGGTGATGCTCGTTCCCTCGAGCACCGGGCGGATCTCGCCGGGAGCGGTTGCAAGGGAGACCAGATGCCATGCGGTGCCGTTCAGGTCCGGCTGCCCGCCGGGCGCCTCCCCCGCCTCGAATATGAGCAGCACCTCCCCCTCGTCGTCCTTCACATAGAGCTGCTGGGCAGCGAAGGAGTAGGCGGCCGCACGCTCCAGCGCGGTAAGAAACTCGATCTCCTGGCGCATCACGCCGGGCGGATCGAGACAGTATATCTCCGTCCATGCCAGCTCGGTGACCCGGAGGGAGCTGCCGTCGACGGTATAGCGCGCCGTGTAGTGGTTGCAGCCGGCATTTCCGGAGACTTCTCCCGGTGAATCATTGAATACCGCGGTGATATCGGTCCCCTCGAGTACCGGCTGGCCCGCACCCGTACCGTTGCGGTACGAGATCAGGTGCCATGTGGTGCCGGATAGCTCCATGACATGCGGCGGGGTGGGGGTACCCTCGGGCGTGGGCGCATAGACAGGGTCGCGCCCGTCAGGCACCGTACAGCCGCAGGCACAGGCGGTGAGAACGAGGAGAATCGCTGCACAGCACCGGATCAGGACATTAAACGTCATTGTATTCCTCCGTGAGGGGTATCCGCAGGGGGGATATAAAATGCTTTTCCGGGTGACGGTACTGCCGGGAGGTGGTTCAGGGCCGCCTGCGCAGCAGCAGGACAAGGGGGAGCGAGAGGAGCGGTGCGGCGGTGAGCGGGCTTTGTTGTGCCGGGGGATCGGATGAATCGGGCTGTTCGGGGGGTGCCGGCGCCCGTGAGGGAACGGGGGACGGGGCCGGTGCGGGGGTGATGGCGGCCTCTCGTCCCTCTCCGCTATTCTCCCGGGACGGGGGATCCTGCATGCAGGCGGCGGCGATAATGGAAGAACCCGGGCTTTCCACCCGGAACCAGACCATGCCATCTCGCTTCCCGGCAAACGATACGGGCAGCTCCTCCCAGGCGCCGTCGTGGAAGCGGAGCATGTCCACACCTGCCGGGGAGATCCCCTTACCTGCCAGCCATGGTGCCGGGAGTGCAAAGATGAAAGAAACGGTTTCAATTTCGTCTTCGCCGATCCGGTAGAATGTCACCGCAGTGCACGCGTAGAGGGTGGCGTCCGGGGAATCGAGCGGTGCGGGGATCCTGCACTCGTTCGCCGTCACCAGCACGGAATCGACCGGTGCCGTGACCCTGATGGTCACCGCCTGCAGGGCTCCCGACCTGAGCGCCAGCGTGCGGTTCTCCCCCGGCACGAGGTCCGCGGCATACGCCGCTGCGGTGGAGGAAGCCCCTCCCTCGCCGGACAGCGGGGCCCGGGGAGCCGGGGCAGGCTCAGGTGTCGGGTCGGGCGTGGGCGGTGTCGTGGGCGCGGGAGTTGCCGGCGCAATGACCGTGAACCCGGCGGCGAGCGTGGCTTCCTGGCCGTCGGTGTTCCTGAGGGTCACGTCCCTAGCGCCGGGGACGGTGCCCCCGAGGTCAAGGGAGCAGGTGATATGGGTGCCGTTGATGTACACTACGTCGCCGGCGCAGAGGTCGGGGGTGCCGGCCCGGCGGCATATGACCTGCGGTGCGGGGAGGAACCCGGACCCCGTGATCCGCACCACGGCCAGTACGGTGCCCGAGACTCCCTCATCGGGCCAAATTGCGGTGATATGCGGCGGTTCGTGGGTCACGGCAAAGCCGTCGACGAGCACCCCCTCCTTCCCGTCGCCGTTGATCACCCGCACATCCCACGTGCCGGCGTCCGCGGATGAGAGGTTGAAGGTGCAGGTGATGGTCTCCGCCGAGAGGCGGGTGGCATTGCCCCCCGGGATAATGGTTGCGCCCTGTTGCAGGCTGACTGTGGGATTGTTCCGGAAATCGCTGCCGTTCACGGTAGCGTTCACGCAGGAGGACCCGCGCGTCGCCGAGGAGGGGGTGATCCCGGTCACGGCCGGGGCGGGCGGTATCCGGTAGACGTACACGCAGTCGCCGCCCGCCGAGGTCACGTAGACGCGGTTTTCGGCGCCAATGGCGATCCCGCAGGGATCGGTGCAGGCAAATGCCGCCACAAAATCGCCCGCCTGCGAAAAGATCTCCACGCGGTCGTTGTCCCTGTCGGTGACGAAGAGAAAGCCCGACCTGTTGATCGCCACAGCGTAGGGGTGGTCGAAGTCGCCCTCGGCAGTGCCGGAGATGATGTCAGAGGGCCATTTCCGGAGAAACGTGCCGGCCGCCGAAAAGACCTGGATGCGGTGGTTATTCGTGTCCGCGACGAACACCTCGCCTGCCGTCGCCGCGATGCCGGTGGGATTCCAGAACTGACCGGTGCCGCTGCCGGCACTCCCTATGGTGCCTTCCAGCGCATACGTGGTATTGTAGACGCTAATCCGGTCCAAAGCCCAGTCGGTGCAGAAGGTCCGTGAGCCCTCGTCCACCGCGATACCCTTTCCATCCCCGGGAAAGGGGTGGGTGGCGAGATGCACTCCCGAGGGGGTGAATAGTTTGAGTTTTTTATTCTGGTTGTCGGCGACGTGCACCGCGCCGCTGCCGTTCACCGCCACGGCATAAGGGAACATGAACTGGTCGTCTCCTGATCCGAACGATCCCCAGCTGGTGACGTAGGTGCCGTCTGCCGAAAAGACCTGGATGCGGTGGTTGTAGGTATCGGCCACGTAGACAAAGCCGGACTCGTTCACCACGATGCCGTAGGGCCTGTCGAATTCTCCCCCGGCGGTGCCGGATCCCGCGAACGACGACTCGAGAACGTAGGTATCCGCCGACGCGGGAGCGATGAGCAGCGTCACGGCGAGGACGACCGAAAAGAGCGGGACAGCGGGGCGTGTATGCATATATGGGGGTGAATTTTCCCCTGATAAATTCCTTCTTGTTTTTTCTCGGACTATCTGAGAGCAGAGGTTCTCAAATCGGCCTTGTCCGGGAGGATACCCCGCTGCTCCGGGGACCGGGATGGGTTCCGGTAGCCATAGGTAGATTATTATAGAAAGGAGTTGATGGCACCCGTGAGGTGCATGGGATGGCATATGGAGATATTGATCAGATGCGCCAGGAGGGTGACCTGAAAGGCCTCTTCGGCCTGCTCGAAGGCGAAGACCAGTACGCGCGCAGGATGGCAACCGAAGCCCTCTGCACGCTCTGCAGTCCAGAGGCGGCAGAGAAGCTGGCACAGCTGAAGTTCCGGGACACCGATCAGCGTGTCCGCGACGTTGCAAGCCGCGGGCACGCGCAGGTCGTTGCTGCCCTGAAAGCGCGGGAAAGTCCCTGACCGTGCGGTCCGGTCGGCCCATGACTGCAGGGAAAATGCCGGTCATCGTTTGCATGCCGGGGCGTGAGCACCACCCCGGCAATGGCCGGCATCCGTCCCGGCTCCGCAAGTGTATCTCATGGCCGAAAACATGCGGAAAAGCTGTTTCTTGAAGCCCTGACACCCGGGTGCACCGCAAGGGTTGCAGTATCCGCGCCCGCCGCTGCCCGCCGGGCACAGTCATGGGTTTTGGGCACGCGTTCTGGCAATGCCTGCCGGAACCACGATCGCAAAGCGCGCTCCCTCTCCTTCCCTGCCGCATTCGTGTATGGAAATGCCGGTGATGGAGAGTATCTCCTTTGCCAGAAAGAGGCCGTATCCTTTGTGTTTGCCGACGCCCTTGCGGAAGATCTCCTCCTTCATCCCGTCAGGAACGCCCCTCCCGTCGTCCTCCACGAGGATCACGGCACCGCCGTCCCTCCCCCGGGCCGAAACCCGGATCGCCGTCACCTTCTCCCCGTGCTGGATCGAATTGCTGATCAGGTTGAAAAAGACCTTTTCCAGCATCGGATCGGCGAACACTTCCAGCGTGCCGGTCTCGATGGAGAGATCGACGGGGCCGAGGGAGAGGCTTCCCCCCGCCTGCTCCACCGTCTGCTGGACGTTCTGCCATACCGGCTGCTTGACGCCCATGTCCTCGTAATCACGGGTGAACTGGATCTGGCCTTCGATACGGTGGGTGAGCTGCTCGATGAGGTCGATATACCGCTGAATTTCTGGACTTTGCGGCACCTCATCTTTGAGCAGGGTGACGTAGGCCAGCAATGCCGTGATCTGGTTGAGGATGTCGTGCCGGGTGATGCTGGAGAGCAGCTGCAGTTTTTCGTTCGCCCGTAGTACCGCCTGTCCCAGCTGCTTCTGTTCGGTCATGTCGCGAGCGATGGCGCAGAGCGTGGTCACCCGGCCCCCCTCCCTGTGCAGTGGCACAACAGTCACGTCGGCCCAGCGATTGATCCGGGGGTCAAAAAAGGCAATACTGGCTTTATTTTCAGAATCGAAGACCTTTTTGCAGAGATCTTTCGCCTGTTCGACCACCTCGGCGGGGATCAGCCCTTCGAAGCTACGGCCGTGCAGGGATGCACGATCCCTTCCCAGCAGCCGCCCCACGTAGGGGTTGAGGTAGGTGACCCGGCCTGCGCGGTCGATGATCACGACGGCGTCCTCGGCGCTCTCCACCAGGGTCCGGAACCGGCGTTCGCTCTCTTCGAGCGCTTTTTTTGCCTTGATCCGCTCCGTGATGTCCCGTCCCACGGTCTGCACGCCCACGACTTTGCCGTGCAGGACGATTGGGGATTCACTGACCTCGATCACCGCGGCAGACCCGTCCTTGCGCCGGAATTCGATCATTTCGCCTTCGATCGTTTCGCCGCGTGCGACGGCGTCATAGCATCGCTGCCATGCATCGCGGCTCGATTCGAGGAGATAGTCCCTGCACTTTTTGCCGATCAGCTCATCCGGTGTATAGCCGAGGATACGCTCCACCGCGGGGGAGATGTAGGTGATCCCCCCCTCGTGGTAGCAGGTGTAGATCATGTCCGAGCTGCGCTGGGCAATCATGCGGAACATCTCCTCACTCGTCCGTACGGCCTCCTCCGCCTGGATGCGCTCCCTGAGATCGCGGGCGATGGCGCAGACGACGGGTCGGTCGCCGATCATGACCATGGTTCCCCTGATCTCCACCGGGATCTCATCACCGGTCCTCGTGCGATGAACAGTGCGAATAATCCCGCTCTTCTGCTGCGTGATATTCCGCCAGGCCTCTTCCCATGCCGCAGGGGAGAGCTCCGGGCTGATGTCCGGCACCCGCATGCCCACCAGCTCGTCGCGGCAGAACCCGAGGAGACTGCAGGCGGCATCATTGACGTAGATGAACCGCCCATCCTCTTCCAACCAGAAAATCAGGTCCCCCGACCGGTCGATGGAATACTGGATCATCCGCAGCAGGTCCCGTGACCGTCGCCTCTCAGTGATATCGAGGGTTGTCTCCACCGCCCCCACGACCTCTCCCGCTTCATCGAGCAGCGGGTAGCCGCTGACAAACCATGCCCTCCCGTCGGGTGTGGTCATATCTGCGCTCTGCGGTTGTTGTGTCGTCATCGCCATCGCCACGGGGCACCCGGGGCATGGCAGGGTGCGCTGGTGCCAGAGCTCATAGCAGTGGCGCCCCACGATGTCGTCCGGCTTCATGGCGATGGATTCTGCTGCCGCCCTGTTCGCCCAGAGGATGCGCAAGCTCGTGTCCTGGAAGGTGATGTTCTCCCGCACCGAATCGAGAATAATCCTCTTCTCTTTTTCGCTTGCCCTGAGCGCCGCTTCCGCCTCCTTGATCTCGTCGATGGGCACGGCGACCTCGAGGGCGGCGTATACCGCTCCCGTCTCGTCTTAGAGCGGCGTGGCGATAACTTCGAAATGGTATTGTTCTCCCGCTTCCCCCGTGAATACCCGCTCAAAGATGGATCGCTCGACCTTGCTATCGAAGATCTGGCGGATGGTGCATCCGGGGCACTCATCGTCCCGCCCGTGAAGGGCGCGGTAGCAGAGATCTCCCTCCGTGTCTCCGCAGATCTCCCTGGTGACCCTATTGGTCCAGAGTACATGGAACCTGGGGTCGATGATGGCAAGGCAGGCGCCGATATTCTCCGAGACCTGTTCGAGACGGTTTCTTTCTTCTTCCAGCGATTTCTCCGTTTCCCGCTGGCGGACCGCCTGCCTGATCTTGTGGGCAAGTTCGGTGAACTGGGCGGTGGCATCACCGCCTTTCTGCACATAAAAATTTGCTCCGCTGTTCAGCGCATCGATCACCACGTCCTCCCGTCCCCTGCCGGTGAAGATGATGAACGGTATGACGCTTCCCCGTTCTCTCAATTCCCTGAGGAATTCGATACCGTCCATGCCCGGCATCTGGAAATCGGAGACCACGACGTCAAACGTGCCTTGCTCGAGAAGTTCGAGGCCTTCCTGTGCCGATGATGCGGTGTACACCCGGATGCCTTCCTCCCGCTCAAGAAAGAGTGCGCCGATATCGAGCAGCATCGGTTCGTCGTCGACGAGCAGAACATCCATGGTCTCGTCCCCGGAGAAGTATTCGAGAAGAATAGATGTGCTCCATTTTTATATGTATGCAGCGATACCCACTTCCAGTGCGGGGAGAAGTATGGTGCGCATCCGTGCGGCAGAGGTCCCCGCTCTCGTTGGCGGTGCAGGAATGACTTTCCGCGCCTTCTGTGTCGTCATCCGGGGGCGGCGAACAGCAGTGATCATCGGAGACCCGCCCATTGCTCTCGCAATCGGGTGATTGCCGTGCATGAGATAGACAGGGAACGCTTTGCCCACATTCCGGAAAGGGTTTCGGGGCTGGTCGATCTCGCCTATAACCTCTGGTGGAGCTGGCACCCTGCAGCGAAGATGCTTTTCAAGCAGCTCAACCGGCAGGCCTGGAAGGAGAGCATCCATAACCCGGTCAAGATGCTGCAGCATATTCCCCCGGAGTATCTCGAGGCGGCCTGTGCGGATCCGGGATACCTCCACCGCTATGATATCATCATCGACCGTTTCAGGCGCTACATGGACAGCCGTGTATCGTGGTACGGGGATGCGATCAGCGGTGAGCAATCCTCTGCGATAGCATATTTCTCCGCCGAATATGGCCTCCAGCATTCGCTCCCGTTTTTTGCCGGCGGTCTGGGCTTTCTGGCGGGCGACCACCTCAAGGAGTGCAGCGATCTCGGGGTTCCCATCATCGGCGTGGGGTTCATGTATGCGCAGGGCTACCTCGACCAGGACATCAGCACCGATGGCTGGCAGGAGAGCATCGAGGAGCTGATCGATCGCGACGCCGCCCCCATCACGCGCGTGCTCGGCGGCGACGGGAGCCAGGTTGTCGTGCAGGTCCCGCTCATCGACCCCCCCATGTACGTCGCCGTCTGGAAGGTACAGGTGGGGCGCGTCCCGCTGTTTCTGCTGGATACCGATATCGACCGCAATCGTCCCGAGTACCGGACGATCTCCCACCGCCTCTATATCGGTGACCGGGAGCAGCGGCTGCGGCAGGAGATCGTGCTCGGCATCGGAGGATGGCGTGTGCTCCGGCACCTCGGGATCGCCGTCTCCGCGATCCACCTCAATGAAGGGCACCCCGCATTCGCCCTGCTCGAGCTGATCAGGGAGGCGCGGGAGGCGGGGATGGAGAGGGAGGAGGCCATGAAGGTGGTGCGGAACAGGACGGTGTTTACCACCCATTCCCCGGTTCCGGCGGCGATCGACACGTTCCCGGCAGACCTGATCGAACCGTACTTCAGGTCCTACCTCCGGGCCGTCGGCATGGGGAATGCGGACTTTTTCGCACTCGGGGAGCGCCCGGGGTACCGTGACGAGGGCTTCAATATGACCGCGTTCGCCCTGAGGGCGACAGGCCACCACAACGCGGTCAGTCAGAAACACGGTTCGGTGGCGCGCCAGATGTGGCGGGAGCTCTGGCCCGAGATCCCCGAGGACTTCGTGCCCATCGACTCCATCACCAACGGCGTGCACCTGCCCACATGGCTCAATGCGAGAATGGAAAGGCTCTACAGCAAGTATACCGGGGGAACATGCCCCTACTGGAAACAGGAGCATGATAACCCGGCGGTCTGGGCGTTGATCGACGAGATCCCCGACGGCGAGCTCTGGGAGCAGCACACCTGGCTCAAGAACAAATTGTTTAACCGGATCAAGGAGAGAAAACGGATGAAATGGGCGGAAGGGCTCGACGATCCCCTTAACCTGGTCGCAGAGGGGCTGATGCTCGATCCGACGGTCCTCACGCTCGGCTTTGCACGGCGTTTTTCGGCCTATAAGCGCGCCGATCTCATCTTTTATGACCGCGAGCGTCTTAAGGCGCTCCTCAACAATCCCCTCAGGCCCGTCCAGGTTGTCTTTGCGGGGAAGGCGCATCCCGATGATACCGAGGGCAAGAGGATCCTCCAGAGCATCTACCGGTGTGCGCAGGACCCGTCGTTCGGGGGACGGATCGCGTTTCTCGAGGACTACGGTGAACAGTCAGCCCAGTACATGGTCCACGGCGTGGACGTCTGGCTCAACAATCCCCTTCCTCCCTGGGAGGCTTGCGGGACGAGCGGGATGAAGGCGGCAATGACCGGGGTGCTTAACCTGAGCATCCTCGACGGTTGGTGGATCGAAGGCTACAATGGCCGCAACGGCTGGGCGTTTGGCGATCATTCCCCACCGGTGAACCGCGACGCCGCCGATGCCGCCGCGATCTACGATCTGCTCGAGAAGGAGATCGTCCCGCTCTATTACCGGCGGGCGCTCGACAACATTCCCCACGAGTGGGTGGCGATGATGAAGGCATCCATAAAAAGCATTGCACCTGCGTTCTGCTCCCGGCGGATGGTCAAGGAATACGTGCAGCGCTACTACCGCCACGTGCTCGGGACGCCTCCCTGAGCCCTCGTAGCGGCGATTCGCCCGGCTCACGCGGAATTCTCGTAGGGCTCGATTTCTTCGAGCAGGATATGGTAGGCGGCAACGGCCAGGGTGACGAGCAGCGGGCCCAGGATAATCCCCACCACGCCCAGCAGGGCGAGGCCGCCGAAGATGCCGATCATCATGAGCACCGCATTGATGGCCACCCGGCCTGCCATCATCTGCGGCCTGAAATAGAAGTCGGCAAGCCCCGATATGAGGGGGTAGCCGAGCACCACGATGATCACCGCACCACGCGGATCGCCGATGGCGAGCGCGTAGATGGCGAGGATGAGGATGAGGATCTGGGGACCGAGAAAGGGCACCAGCTGGAACAACCCGGAAAGTGCCGAGAAAAAGAGAATATTGCCGTACCCCAGCACGTAGAATACGGGAATGGACAAAAAGAACGTGATGATCGCCACTTCGAGGTTCACCACGTAGACGGCGTAGAGGGTGTCGACGGTGATGGTGGCGAGCTTCGATGCCGACCGGCGCGTCCTGTGCGGGAGGCGGCAGACGAGGTCGTCCCAGATGCGGTCGCCCAGGAGCATAAAGAGGTAGAAGGCCAGCACCATCAGAAAGAGCTGGAACAGGAGGAAGGGGAGGCCGAGAGCAAACCCGGAAACCCCGGATTCGATGAACCGCACCAGGGCGGCGGCTCGTTCTGCAATCTCCTCGGGGGCGAGCGGGATGGCTTCGAGATCAATCTGGACGTTCCTGATGCCCGCAATGATTGCCCGGAGGATCTCGAAGAGGAGATCGAGGTTGCCGGCGATCAGTGAAACCTTGGCGAGAAAGAGGCCGGCGATGACGGCGGACGTGAGCAGGGTGGTGATCGTTGCAGCAGCCCAGGGAGGCAGTTGGTCGCGCAGGCGACGCTGCAGGGGCATGACCACCACGGCGAGCGAGAGGCTGAGGATGAACGCGGTCAGGAGCGGAACCGTCATGATAAGGATGATGAAAAAGATCGCGCCCACTATGATGAGAGAGCGGGTATCCGCCCGCCGCCGCTCCGGTGTCATCTCATCCAGAGTATCGGTGCTGGAGCATAAAAGCGCATACCTTTGCTTTCGTCCGGATGAATTGCCCCCATCGGTTATTCATCCAGGTACAGCGCCTGGATTGCAACGACTTCGGTGCTGTCCGCGGCAGCAGCGTACGCTTCGAGCGGTTCCGCGTTGACCTCGAAAAAGCGCATCCCCCAGCCGAACTGTCCCAATATCCGTTCCGCCTGACCGCGCTCCCCGAGAATGACGAGGGCGGCGGCAAGGGCTTCCACCGAGGTGAGCCGGAACGGGCGCCCGAAGTTGACCGGGTTTGCCGCCACGAGGAAGGGGAGTGCACGCCTGCGTTTCCATGCCCGGACGGCATCGGTGTCCAGTACCTCCCAGGAGCAGTCGAGCGCCGTGATGGACGGCGCATCCCGGTCCGCAGGGGAGAGGGCTCGCGCTGCGGTGGGGTCGAGGAGAAGGGTGCTCCTCGGCACCTTCCTGAGCGAGGGCACGATGGTGATCAGGTCCTTTCGCGCCAGTTTTTTGACCGTGCATTTGCGGGGGTCGCAGGTATTGTCCCGGTACGCGAAAAGCGGTATCATCTATGTGAGGTAAGCGCCCACGTATCTATCAATGTACGTACTGCTCTGCCCTTGTATTCTCGATCCCGGACTCCGGGCCCGCGGCATCACCCGCCAGTCCGACCTCGATTGCTTCTCCCGCTGCATCGAGCGGTGCAGGCACTTCGGCATCGAGACCGTGCCCCTCCCCTGCCCCGAGACCATGTATCTCGGGGCGGATCGCGCGCCGGGGAGCTTCGAGGAACGCCTCAACACCCCCGCGTTCGAACGCCTCCTCGACCGCTGCGAGGAGAAGGTGCGGGACTATATCGACCGCCATGGAGAACCGCTCTGCATCCTCGGCGTGGACTCCTCGCCGGTGTGCGGGGTGACCTCCACCTTCCGCACGGATGAGCGGGAGCCCGGACGCGGCGCGTTTCTCTCCCGGTTTCCCGAACACCATGCAATAGACGTGAAAGCCTTCGCCCGCTACAGGATTTATCTCGCTGCCCCGCTCTTTTCCGAGGCCGAGCAGATGTACAACCGGGCGCTGTACGACGATCTCTCCGCCCACTTCTTCGAGGTCTACCTGCCGCAGGAGGTGGGGGATACGAGCAATACCCGGGAAAAAGTCGAGCACAGGGCGATATTTGCGCAGCACCTCGCTGCGCTGGACGAGGCGGATATGGTGGTCGGAGTTGTCGACGGTGCCGATGCCGATTCGGGGACGTCGTGGGAGATGGGCTACGCGTTTGCGCGAGGAAAGCCCGTGATCGCCCTCAGGACCGACTTTCGCTGTGCGGGGCACCACGAGCTGGTCAACCTCATGCTGGAGGAGTCGTCGGCCGTGGTGACGGACAGAACCGGGCTTCCTGCGGCGCTCCAGTCCCCGCGTCTCCGGGAGCGCTGACCGGGAGAGGGGGGGGAGCGCCGCCCCGGTCTCGCACGCATGGACGGTCCTGCGTGGCATGCACCGGCGCCCACCCCCCCTTCCGTATGCGCTCCGGTCATCGCAAGGGGGGCGATGAATGCACCCACTGGATACACACGGCGGAAACGGGGCAGTGCTGCCGGCAGTGTACGCTGCGTAACCTCGTAGAGGCCCCGCTCCGACGAAAGGAGAGGAAATCGCCCCTGAAGGCAAATTTGGGGAGATCAATGCGGCGCCGTTTCCGGCTGCCGGGCGCCGCAGAACCGTGATGGTATGGATAATCCTTCAAAAATCGTTGAATAATCGGATCGGGGACAAATCGATGCTTTTTATAGTGGAATGGTGTCATCCTCTTTGCACAGGTGAACGGCATGAGGAAGAACGATCCGGGTTCCTTCCCGGACAACGGCAGCGATGAACGGGCGCCAGTCCTGTCTGCCATGCTTCCCGAGCAGGAGATCGAGCGTGCGAGCACCGTCTGCTACGCGCTCTCGAACCCCATCCGGATGAAAATACTCCTCCTTCTGGCCTCCCGCACGTATTTTGTCTATTCGATCAAGGATCTCTTTGCGATAAGCGATTCCAGGCTCTCCTACCACCTGAAAATTCTTCGTGACTGCGGCCTGATCGAAGGCAGCAGGGACGGAAAATGCATCAATTATGCGACCACCCCGCAGGGGATGGAAATCTGCCGGATGTTCGGGTCATTCCGGTGGTGAGGGGCGGCGCAAACAAATCGTCCTATTTTGTTCTGTATTTGTCTATCAGGAGCGCCATCCGCTCCGGCACTGCTCCGGCATCTTCGCCGGTTTCATGCGCGGCCCTGTCGGGGATATCGGAGAACGTGCCTTTTTTTAACAGGAACCGGAACGATACACCCTCCCCGGGCTGACCGGCGACGCGGTCCTCAACCCAGATCTCTCCGCCGTAGCGGGAGACCAGCGTCCGCACGATGTAGAGCCCGAGCCCCTTGCCGCTCGTGGATTTGCATCCACGCTGGAACCGGTCGAAAATGACGTTCTTCATCGCATCGGGTATCCCCGGGCCCGTATCCTCGACAATCACTTCGATCTCGCTGCGGTGCTCCTCCGCCCTGATGAACACGATCACCTCATCGCCGCCGAACTTGATGCTGTTGCCGATGAGGTTGGCAAATATCTCGGTGATGAGGTCGTCCGCGAGCACGGTATACCCCCCGGGATTGAAGTGGATGTGGTGGTCGGGGTAGCGGTCGACCTCCTTTCTGATCACCTCGTCGAGGTTCATGGGCTTTAACTGGGGTTTTTCCTCGTGCAGCCGCCGTATGGTGGAGACGTGGTCGGTAATCTCGATTGCCCTGCCGATGCTTTCCATCAGTTTCTCGGCAAACTCCTTTGGTTTTCCGGCGATCATCTCGGTGAGCATATCCGCGTACATGACCGAGACGGTATTGGCGTTCTTGATATCGTGGGTGAGGATGTCGAGGTAGAGATTTGCCTTCTCGTAGGACTCCTCCAGCTCCTGCTGGAGCAGACCGCGGTAGATGGCGGTCCCGATCTCTTTGCCCACCGTGATGAGCGTGTGCTGCTCCTCCGAGGAAAACCGCCTGCCGGTTCCCGATGAGGAGAGGAACAGCACGCCGACGACGGATCCACCGCCGGAGAGCGGGACCCAGGAGACCTGTCTCCGCGTGCCTGCATCCTCCGTGATCGTCTCATTGAACGCGGGAACCCCTTCCTGGAAGATGGAGGCAAAAGGTGCCCCGTCCAGCGGGAGCAGTTCGGAAAATGCGCTGGTAGTGTGTTCTTTTCCAGCGGTGCATGCCAGCACCGCATACCGCTCCTCGCCGTCAAGCAGGTAGATCGCCCCTTTCTCCATCCCCAGCACCGCAACGATCCGGTGCAGGGCATGCACAAGGAGATCGTAGAGCGTCTCCACCGACCCGGCGGCGGATATGATCTCATTGATGGCGGTGAGCTGGCGGTTGCGGCGCCGGATCTCCTCCTCATGCTCGCTGCGCTCGATGGTCGACCCTATTGCATCTGCCGCGGTTTTCAGGGCGTCGACTTCGGGTTTGTGCCAGGTACGCTCCTCCGAGCAGTCTTCGAAGACCAGAAAACCCCAGCAACACCCTGCGACGGATATGGGCAGCACCGCAAAGGAGAGGACGGTCCGGGACGAAAAAAGAGCGGCGAGATCCGCGGACAGGTCCCGCACCGCGCCCGTGAGCACATGACCGAGGGTGAGGGCGGTTTTCCATTGCACCAGCTCTTCTCTCTCCCAGAGCGATTTTTCGTCGATAGCGTTTTCCGGAAGTGCATGGCGCGAGTGTTCTGTCCAGTGGTACCGGCGTGGCTGCTGGTGGGCCTCGCTGCCGTTTTCGACCAGGTAGACCCTGCTCGCTCCCGTGCCGCTCCCGAGCGCCTTCAGTACCTCTTCGATATCGGTCTCCCATGACGGGGTGCGGTGGAGTCTGCCCGAAGCGATCATGACCGATTCGCATATCGCATCGTGCCGGGTGATGCGCTCTTCCATAAAATAGCGCTCCAGCACGCTGATGAGAATATCGCCGACCATTTTCAGGTGATCGCGGTACTGGTGGAAAGCGGTTGGATCGCCCTGGCCCGATTCGAATCCGAGGAACCCCTGGATGCTCTTTCCCCTGAGGGGGAGCACGAGGCTCTGGCGGTGCCGGGTGGCATTGTGGGTATGGATGATTGCGGGCTGCAGTCCGGCCTCGCCCGTCCATGGAGAACCGGTGATCCGCACCCCCGCAAGGCTCCGCGTGGGTGCATCCCGGTGGGCAAACCACTCGAAACTCCCCCCGGTTCCCGTGCGGTCGCCGTTGATCAGGGTGAGGTAGCAGTAGTCGGCACCGGCGCACGCCCCCAGGTCACGGATGATGGCGGTGATCCTGCGGTCGAACTCGGGGGGTGCAGCGTCGACGAACGAGGTGGAGATACGCGTCATTATATCTTCAAACGCGTGTTTCCTGCTTCTCTCCTCCTCGGCCTGCACTTTGCCGCTGACGAAGGAGATGATGTCGATGCGCCCTCCGGCAAGCGTGCCGGTGGTGATGGGAGCGCTTTTTACCTCAATCCACTCGTCTTTCCTTCCCCGTGGCACGAAATGGTAGACATGCGCGTGCAGACGCTCGTTGCGGTCGAGAGCACTGAAAAGATCGTGTAAGAATGATGCGGTTTCTTCGATGAACGGAGCGATGTAGGATGTAATCAGGTCGCGATACTCCATTCCCGTCGCTTTTTCCCTCGAAACGCCGGAGAATTCCTCCATCGCGGCATTGAGCCAGCGAATTTTACCCTGTTCGTCGCTCAGGAGCATCGGGATGTCGATTTCATCCTGCAGGTTGAAAAAGAAGGCCAGATCGCCGAAATCACTGCTTCTGGATGCTCCCGACATAAACGGCGCTCACTCCTGACGTATGAATGGATATGAGGGGCCCGGGGTATATCAGTTTTGCTTCTGATATGCCCATCATGCATAACGACCGAACCTGGTCGGCAGCGGCGGCAGCAGCGTGAGAACGCTGGTAAACCGGACGCGCCGGCGGCAGGTGCTCCCGAGGCTTCACGCCAGCCGATGCATGCCGCCGGCTATTCCGCGTGCGCGCTGACAAAAGATGTGGGGGGAGGGGCACCGTCTGGTTGAACGTGTGTGCGTTTGTGTGTGGACAACGGGTGGGTATGGTGCGGTCCCACCATGGATGTGATTGAGAGGTGCCCGGTGCCCCCCTCCCCGAGAAGGTGTGAGGTGTGGTTCCCTGTCTATGATGGTCCCGTCATCCGGGCCCGGTTCCCCAATCGGGCACCGGATGCAGATCGCATCCCATCTCCTGTCGAGTAGTGTAGAGATTCCAGAGCAGTCACCTGATCTGGTGATCACATGTTGTGACTGATCGAATATAAGAGTTACGTCTATTGCCTTGCATTAATGCGGGCATTGGTGCTGTCGACATTGGCATCATTAACGAAATCAATAAGTAGGCACCATGTGAATCTCTATACACGAATGAGCAGTTTTCCTGTGGAATTGCCAAAAATTCTTGAGATATTAAAGGCCAATCCCAGAGGCATGTCGGTGAGCGATATCGCGCAGGAACTCGGCGCAAACCGCAATACCGTATCCCGTTATCTGGATATGCTCCTTATTTCCGGCGAGGTTGAGATGAGGGCCTATGGGAAGGCCAAGGTCTTTTTTCTCTCGCAGCGCGTGCCCATCTCCGCGATGCTGAATTTTTCCTCGGACATGGTGATCGTCCTCGACCAGGACCTCCGGGTCGTCCAGGTCAATACCCCGGTCTGCGAGTTTCTCGGCGCGACGCGCGATGAGATTCTCACCACCACGCTCAGGGAATCACCGCTCGTGATGTTCGACCACCCCGTGATCATTGAAAAAATCAGGGACGCGATGGCCGGCAGGGAGATTGCGGAGAACCTGCGGTTCCTGCGGGTGGACGAAGAACTCTTTTTCCGGTTCAAAATCGTGTCCACGGTGTTCAATGACGGATCGCCGGGCGTGACGCTGATCCTTGAAGACATCACCGAGCAGCAGACGGCAGAAGAGGCCCTCCGGAAAAGCGAAAGCACGTACCGGACGCTCGTCGAGGAGATCAATGACATCATCTGGGATATCGACGAGGAGAGCCGGTTTACCTTCGTCAGCCCCCGCGTTCGCGAGGTGCTGGGCTATTCCCCGGAGGAGATGCTCGGAAAACCGATCCGCGACTTCATGGACGACGCCGGGGAAGCACCGCAGCTCTTTTCCCCGGGCGCGCAGGCGCCGGGGGAGAGCTCGTATGCCGAGTACGACATACGCCACAAGGACGGCAGGCCTGTTCCCATGGAGACCAGCTGGCGCCTCATTCTCGATGAAATCGGGGAGCCGGCCGGGTTTCGGCTCGTGAGTCGTGATATCACGGAACGGAAGCAGGCCATGGGCCGCGTGCGGCAGTGGAAATCGTTTCTCCATTCCATCGTTCAGAATATTCCCGCCGTGGTGCTGGTCAGGGAAATGGGTGAAGGCCGCTACGTGTTTGTCAACAGGATGGCGGAAACCCTGTTCGGGGTGACCCGGCAGGATGCGGGGGGACTGCGCGGGGACGAGATCTTTTCTCCCGCACTCGCTGCGGTGCTGGCCGAGGGAGACGATGAAGTGGCGAATACAGCGTCCGCCACGGATATCGCGGAGAAAGAGCTTGCACTGCCCGCATGCGGAACGAAACCATTCCATTTGCGCAAGATCCCCATCTTCAGCCAGGCAGGCGGCATCAAGTATATCCTCACCATTGCCGAAGACATCACCGGGCAGAAACGGGTCGAGGAGCAGATCCTTGCAGAGCGCGATCGCGCCGAGAGTTACCTTGATTCGGCCGGCGTGATGATCGCGGTGGTGGATGCCGGCGGGCGGATCAGCAGGATGAACCGAAAGGGGTGTGCAATCCTCGGCTACGGGGAGGATGAGCTGCTGGGGCAGGAGTGGTTTTCCACGCTCATCCCCGACCGCCTGCGGGACGAGCTGAGGGCGAATTTCAGGCGGTTCATCTCCGGGGACGGGCAGCAGTCCGAAGACGAGGTGGGGACGGTCATCACCCGCACCGGAGAGGAGCGCACCATCCGGTGGCACAACACCCTGCTCCGGGATGCGGACGGAAGGATCGTGGCCATGGTCTCGGCAGGAGACGACATCACCGGCCACGCCGCCTGAATTTCAATTTTTTATCGTTGGTGCAGCCCCGAAGCATGGGTATAGCGCATGCATCCGGCGGCAGGTGCGAACCCGTCCTCTTTGATAACCGAGACTGCGCCGTGGCCCCCACAGACGATGCACCGCCCGCCTGATCCCGGGATTGATGATGTCGTCGCCCCGGCGAGTTCTGCGAGGGCCTTTCGTTCCTGACGGGCGCGACCGCTGTCCACGTTGACGGAGGTGATGAGGAAGTCCGCGTGGGAATTGTACCGCCGCCGCGCTTCGGTCAGGCTCCCGAAGTCAAAGAGGCTGTCGGCGGTAAACATCAGCCCGGTACCGGGCGAGAAGAGGAACACCTGCCCGTACAGGTGGCCGCCGAGGCTCTCCAGCACCTCGAAATCGATGTCGCAGATGCTCATCCTGTCGAGGACGGGAAAGATCGAGCGCATCTGGCTTCCTGCCGGGGGGAAGCGTTCGACCGATACGGGCGGGGAGAAGCGCGAGAATAGGTTGATCATGGTGGTGTACACCTCTTCGAGGATGGAGTCCTGGCTTGCAGAGCCGTAGGCCCGGTTCGCCTCCCTGATGATCTCCTGCGTGCCTCTGTGCATGCACGCAGGCGCATCATAGAGCCCGCCCGCGCCGCAGTGGTCGGCATCGGCGTGGGTGATGATGATACGGGTGATGCGAGACCCGTCGCCGAGTCCCATCGCCTGGAACATGCGCAGCACGTCCGCATGGTAGATGCCGTAGCCGGTGTCCACCATCACCTGCTCGTCGGCCCCGTCGAAGAGAAAAATATTCCCTCCGCCGGGCAGCTGGAAGCAGTAGAGGGTGGTGGCCGCATCGATGTCGATGCGCTGCACGTCGCAGTAAAAGCCCTCGCCGGTGGTGTTTTTGAGGGTGGTTCCGGTCTGCAGGATATTGTCGAACACCTCGAGGGGGTCTTTGCCGAGGCGGCAGAGCTCCTGGACGATGTGGTTGATGTCGTGGAGAAACGAGAGGAGAAACGCTTCCTCCGCGCATCCAATGATGGTGCGCAATTTCTGCGCCAGCTGGATATAGAAGATGGTGGTGTCGAGCCGCTCGCCGGTGGTGTCGTACTCAAGGATCTCCATGGGATAGTGCGATTTGAGCCGGTTGAGGAGCTCGTCGACGACCCTGCTTTCGGTGAGGTTGAGGCTCACGGTCACCCGGTCGGGGTGCTTGCCTGTCTCGTCGAAGTCGATGAAGGCGATGTTGGCGTTTGCCGCGGTGGTGTAGCCCAGAAACTCGAACAGCGCCCCGGGGCGGTGGGGGAGGTGGACGTTGAATGTGAGGAAACTGAGGTTGCCGAGCGTCGTCTGCAGGTAGCCGATTGCGGCGAGTTCTTCCTCGATCGCTGCATACGCCGGTCCCGGACACCTGACCTCGAAAAAGACGGTCTGCGGGTCGATCCGCCGGTCGTACTGGATCCGGGAGATATTGCCTTCGTAGCGCTTCATGATCTCCGCCGCACGGTGCAGCGCCCCGGGCTGGTTGGGCATTCGGGCGATAAACGAATGGGCATCAGGCATGGCTCGCGTCCCTCCTCCCCCGGATCAGGTACATCGCCCACCCGAGGTATTCTCGCCCGAATGCAAGGTATTCCTCCTGCACGCGGTGGAAGTAGTCCAGTACCTCCCCGTGGGAGGGATGGCCGGGATGGTCCTCGAGCCACGCGAGGCAGGACCGCCAGATCCCCGACTCATAGGCATCCCAGTCGTCGGTGCCGGAGCGCACCACCGCCGCCAGTTCAAGGCCTCGCTCACGGACCATGCAGAGCAGTTCGTACTCCGTCGGGATTTCGCCCCACTCCCGGGCGAATTCGGGGGGGACCCGTTCGGCCCGCCAGTACCGGTCCCCCAGAATGACGGCGCCGGTGCCGTGCACCATGCTGCCGAGCGCATCGAGTGCCGGCCCGGTGCCGCCCCAGATGTCGGATGCCCCGAGGGCGACGGCCACATCGTAGGGCTCGTCCGGCGGTGCGAAGCGGGATGCGTCCATGCAGCGGATGTCCACCCGCCCCGCAGCGATCCCCTCCGCGAGCCTTGTTTCCGCCTGGCGGCACGCCTCCTCCCTGATCTCGATGCCTGTTCCGGCAATGCCGAACGCGTTTGTCCAGAGTGCAAGGACGGTCCCATTGCCGCAGCCGCATTCCACCACCCTCGTGGCCGACGAAAGCCCGGCAAGCGCTCCCATGGCCAGCACCTTATCCGGTGTGGTGGGGTTCATGATCGCCAGCGGTCCCTGTGAGATGGTGAGCAGGTCGAGGTGGTGCATGGGTCTCCTTCCGGGCAAATCGTGCCGGCGGGGGCACGGGGAGTTTCATAAAGGTACTGTCGAGCGATCCGAAAAAGGTTCCATCCGCCCTCCGGCGGACAGGTCCCCCGCACGCCGTTCCGTGCGTGGCGGCACATCTCCCGCCAGATGGGCCCCGGCGCATTCCACCGCCCCGGGAGTCGTGTGGCAGAGCGGTATGGGAAAGCCCCGTATGCAGTTTCGTGGTGCGGCAAACCCGCCGGAACCGGAAAAATATACCTTTCGGTAATAATTTTAATGCAAAATTACTGATAATAAATGCACACCAGTGATAATTTTAAACCGGCAAAATTCCTCCTCTTTTAAATAAATATGCGTAAATTACTCTTAAAATAGATTTTTATAAAATATTTACTGTTTTTCGATAGCGCCTGCTGAAAATGCCATAAAACGCCTTAAATCCGGCAAAAACACCATCTGGGGTATTATTAACCAGAAAATATTGTATCCTCGCTTTAAAAAAAAGGAATAGTAATTATACTACCGGCAGCGAATAATTCACGTAATGAAGAAAACTATAGGAAAATTTCTTGGTGTTCTCGTCTTTCTCATCATTATCCTGTTTCCGGCCGATCCTTCCACCTTTCCTATAGAGGCAAAGTATGTCGCCGCCGCTACCTCCCTGATGATCGTCTGGTGGGTGACCGAAGCGATCCCCATCCAGGCGACGGCGCTGATCCCCATCGTGCTGTTTCCCCTGCTCGGGGTGCTTTCCGCCGGAGACGTGACCGCCGCATACGGCGACAAAATTATCTTTCTTTTTATGGGCGGGTTCATCATTGCCATGTCCATGCAGCGGTGGGGGCTGCATGAGCGCATTGCCCTGTTCATTATCGATAAGATGGGCACCAGTCCGCGGCAGTTGATACTGGGGTTCATGGTGGCTACGGCGTTTCTTTCCATGTGGATCTCGAATACCGCCACCGCCATGATGATGATCCCGATCGCCATCGCCATTATCGCCACCGTCCTTCCCAAGATGGAGATGAACCTTGAGGAGATGAGCGATGAGCAGCGTGACTTTTCAGAGTGTCTCGTCATTTCCATCGCTCATGCGGCGACCATCGGCGGGATCGCAACCATTATCGGGACCCCCCCGAACGGCATCTTCATCGCCCAGCTGGAGACCATCTTTCCCGGCGCTCCGACAATCGACTTTTTCACCTGGATGAAGTTCGGTGTTCCTCTGGCAATCGTGTTCATCCCCTTTTCGTGGCTGTGGCTCACCTACGGGCCCTATCGCCACATGCCGAAAACGATCTCTCACGGCAAGGAGATCATCCGGGAACGCATGGCAGAACTCGGTGCCATGAGCCGGGGAGAGAAGTGGACGCTTCTCGTCTTTTCCCTGACCGCGCTGGCGTGGATTTTCCGGACCTCGAAGGATATCGGGACCTTTACCATCCCCGGACTGAACGCCATATTCCCGGCAATCGACGATTCAACCATCGCTATATTCGGGGCGATCCTTCTCTTCCTCCTCCCCGTGGACCGCGAACAGGGCATCTATACCATGAACTGGGAATGGGCCAAGAAAATCCCCTGGGGGATCCTGATCCTGTTCGGCGGAGGCATCGCTCTTTCAAAGGCCTTTATCTCCAGCGGGCTTGCCGGCGTCATCGTCGAGTACCTGGCATCCTTCCACGCCCTGCCGATTATCGTCCTGATCATTCTGGTGGGCATCATGGTCTCCCTGCTCACCGAGGTCACGTCGAATACGGCAATCGCCTCGGTGATGATGCCGGTGATGGCTGTCACGTCGGTCTCGCTGGGGATGCACCCCTACGTCCTCATGATCACCGCCGCGCTCGCCGCCTCGATGGCGTTCATGCTCCCCGTGGCAACCCCCCCCAATGCGGTTGCCTACGGGACGGGGTACATCTCCATGCGGGACATGATACGCAGCGGCTGGGTGATCAACTTCATCGGCATCGGCCTCACTGCCATATTCATGTTCACGGTCATTATGTGGGCGCTGGGCTTTACCGCCGAGGTGCCGGTCTGGGCTGTACCCGCCATCGCCCCGTAAAGCTTCTTTTTTTCCTGCCGGACGCGGGAGAGATCATTCTTTATCCCTGTGCAGCTGATACAGGGTATGAAACCGGGTGCAATCCAGCCTGGCGATTTCTCGGACGGGAGCGGTGTGGAAGGGCGCCGCCCGACAAAGAGGGATCCGCCCGTATCGCAGGGGGCGGATCCGGAAGCCGGCGCCGAAGGCTCCGCCGCCCCGCCCCGCAAGAAAAAGGATTTCAGGGGATCGGGCCGCCTGCACTTTCGTGAGGGCGGCGATGCCGATATCTTCGATTCGACAAAACCATAGCGTCAGGGTATGTGCATGATGTCCCCGCCAGACCGGGGGACAATTTCTCGCTCCCCGCGATACTGCTGGACGATGCCGGTCACCCGTACGCGGTCACCCTCCCCGATGTCGACCTCAGCGGCGATGGGCGAGGGAAGAAACACCGTGGTGGTGTTGACGATAAGGATGAGGTGCCCTCCTGCCGCGGTGGCACGCACCCGCGTGACCACACCCTCAAGGATCACCAGATCCCCTTCCTGCGATGCAGGGGAAAATGGTGATGAAAAGGTCTCTTTTCCTATGAATTCCAGCGTGATGGCCGATAGAAGGATGATTGCAGCCACCCCCGCGAGCAGCAGCAGCGCCATGCGCTCCTCCCGTTCAAGCATGCAGATCTGTTCGTCTTCATTGCACTTTAGTCGATACCTTCTTATGTTAACAGCGTTAACAATATCTATATGAGTGAGGTGAAGCTCCCGCCCTCCTCGAAGAGGATCATGAACATCCTCGATGAAGACGGCGAAATGACTCACAAAGAACTGGTGAACAGAAGCCATCTCGCGCCACGTACGGTGCGCTATGCCCTGAAGAAGCTCAAAGAGAACAAGCTCATCCAGGAGAAGTTCAACTTCAGGGACGCACGGCAGATCATCTACCAGTTGAAGTCCGCACCAGCACAGGTGCACGCATAAACATCCAATGAACAAGCACGACACAGCATCCGGATCGGGCGTGGTGCACCGTATCGTCGGTGATTGCGCCTGCTGCGACCGTGAGGTCGCCACCCGCATCGGGCTTTCATGCGACGCTGTCGGCGAGCATATGAAGAGGAAACAGCGGGGAGAGCTGATCGATGTCTCGGAGGAGTACGGCCCGGCCGTCGACCTTGCCGCAGGAGCGGCACACGCAGGCGGCGATGTCGCCGCTGCGCTGGGCGCCCTGTTTCCCTGCGAGGTTCAGCTCCGCCGCCTCCTCGCGTAGAGCAGCACGAGTGCCAGCAGCACCCCTGCCGCGATTGCCATCCTGATCTCCCCGGGACCGATCCCGTCAGTACCGAACGGCGCAGACGATGCGCCTGCGTGCCAGTCGTCCTCGAAGACGGCGGTGTAGTAGGCGCCGAT
Organism: Methanoculleus sp.; assembly: GCA_011048835.1. GTDB lineage: Archaea > Halobacteriota > Methanomicrobia > Methanomicrobiales > Methanomicrobiaceae > DSDF01. The sequence continues at coordinate 63,202 of DSDF01000022.1, forward strand.
GTCGGGGTGCTCGAGGATCACTCCCGCTTCGCGGTTGAAGCACGGCGAGTTCTCGTTCCAGTTGATACTGCTGACGAGTACCCGTGTGCCGTCCACGATAACGCCTTTATTGTGAATTTTCACCACGTTGTTCGCGTCGAGATCGGCACACCGCGCCTCTAAGGGGAGATTCTCTCTCCCGGCGATACCGTTGATGAGTGCCGCCATCTCGTCATTGTCATTGTCCCCTTCGATATTGTAGTAGAAGGAGTCGAGCAGCACCCGGACCCGCACGCCGCGCCGTGCGGCGTCGATGGCGGCGTCGAGGTAGGGGTTGGGTGCGTTTGCGCTCCAGTTGCTGATGTAGGCCTGCTCGATATCGATGCTCGATTCCGCACCGGCGATGAGTTCGGGGACGAGATGGCTGGTATCGGGGGAGAGCACCGCCGTTACCCGGACGCCCGAGACGGTCAGGGGTGCGAATTCAGGCTCGAAGGCCCCCCCCGGCCAGACGTCCACCGTGGAGACCGCCCCCCCGTATGGGGTGATATCGCCGCCGGCGGCATCATGGGCAAATACCTCCCCGAAATAGGCTGCCACCCGCGCATCCTCGAGATAGGCCCCCCAGCCGCGGTTGCCGCGCATCCCCTGCTCGGGGAACCCGGTGGGCTTGAGATTTTCACTGGTGATGAAGACCCCTTTATCGTCCACGATGCAGTATTTTGCATGATCGAACCGGTATTTCGCATGCGCCGCATCGGTGGTCCCCATCTGCAGCACCGATGCGCCGCAGTCGGCGAGTGTCCGTGCGATGCCCTTCTCCTCATCGGAGATGCCTCCCACCGGCCCTCCCTCGAGCAGCACGGTCACCGCCACCCCCCGACGCAGGGCGTCCTGCAGCATGCCGGCGATGCCGGGATCGGTGAATTCGTAGACATTGAAGCGGATGGACGATTCCGCTCCTGATAGTGTTGCTTCGAGCACATCCCGCGCGCAGTCGGGGGAGACGAATGCCACGACCGTGACCTCATCGAACGTTGCGGGGGCAAAGCGCGACTGCCCGAGGAGGAGGGGGCGGGGGTCCCAGACCCCGTCCTCCAGAAAATGCACCTGTCCCTCGCGGCAGCGGACGTCCCCTGGCCATGCGATCTGCTGGATCACGCGTTCATTCCGTGCCAGCATCAGTTCATCCGCCGCATTTGCCATGCGAAAATCGCCGCTGCGGATGACATCGGGGACGGCGGCAGTGGTGTCGAACAGCTCGTAATCCGGATAGATCCCGTGGACGGAGCGGTATGCCTCCCCGTTGCGGGCGACCACCAGCGAGGCGTCGATCGATGCCCCGGCCGGGAAGCGGATGCTCCCCTCTCCGTCCCGGATGGTGACGCCGGCGAGCGATCCCGTCCCCTCGAGGATGAAATACTCGTCCGCCTCCCCTTTCAGGTAGGTGTCCGGGCAGAACTCGGTGATCTGCAGGGCCGAGGCGGCGGGCAACAGCAGAAGTGCGAATATGAGCAGCAGGCAGGCGTGGCGCATGGGTGATCAGAATTATGGGAACGACCGTTCTATAATGTGACGAAATGCATGTCTGATCCAGCGCCCCGTGTGGTGAAAATCGGGGGAAGCCTGACCGACCGCTTCTCCCGGCTCATCCCCGCCATTGCAGAAACCGGCTATCCCCTGCTCATCGTTCCGGGTGGCGGTCCCTTTGCCGACGCCGTGCGCGCCGCGGGAATCGGTGAAGAATGCTCGCACTGGATGGCCATCGCAGCGATGGACCAGGTCGGCTGGTGGATCGCTTCATTCGGCGTGGAACCCACCGACCGCATCGGTGTACCGGAACAACCTTCTGTCCTGCTGCCCTATGCCGAACTGCGGCGCTGCGACCCTCTGCCCCACTCGTGGGAGGTCACCTCCGATGTCATTGCCGCCTGGGTCGCTTCCCGGCTCGGGCTCGATCTCCTCCTGCTCAAGTCGGTCGATGGATTGTATTCCGGCGGCAGGCTGGCAGAGGAGGTGACGTCGCCGATCACCTGCGCCGAGGTGGACCCGCATTTTCTTCCCTTCGTGTTCGCGCACAAAATCAGGGTGCAGGTGGTCAACGGCAGGAACGACGACCGGGTCGTCGCGGCACTGCGCGGAAGCCCGGTCAGGGGGACGGTTATTCATCCAAGATTTTAATATCCGTGAGACAGAATTTGTAAGAGAATTCAGGAGTATTTATCATGGCATTTGAGAACTGTTCTTCCTGCAACGCCCCTCTCTCCGAAGAGGGATGGACAAAATTCGAGTGTCCCGGCTGCGGTACTCTCATCTACCGCTGCCAGCGCTGCAGACACCAGAGTATCCCGTACGAATGCGGGAAATGCGGGTTAAGGGGGCCGTAATTATGGGACACGTTGAAATGATCCTGAAAATCATGCCCGAATCGCCGGACATTGATCTCGCTGCAATGACGGCAACCATCCGGGACCAGGTACCGCAGACGCGTGATGTCAAGGAAGAACCGATCGGGTTCGGCCTCAGTGCGCTCAAAGTGCTCGTCGTCGTCCCCGACGAGGCGGGCAGGCCCGATGAGGTTGAAGCCACGCTCAAGGCCATCGAGGGCGTTGAAAGCGTCGAGGTCATCCACACCTCGCTGTCCTGAAGGCGCAATCGCTCCTTTTTCTGGAAAACATTTTTTTCCGGCTATCCGAAGAACGGAACCCCCGGCAGATGCCCGCGGTCCGGGTTCGCTGGCTACTCCGCCCGTTCGATACGGGCGAACACGTCGTCGCTGATGGCCCGTATCGTTTCCACCGAGTGCCTGAACGCCGCAATTTCGTCTTCGTGAATGCGGATAGGCACCGGAAATGCACCGTTCCGGTTGATGCGCGCCGGCACGCCGATGCAGACATTGCCGATATCGTGCACTTCGGTCCGAACATAGCTCGATACGGTCAGGATGCGGTTTTCGTTGCCGAGAATTGTCCGCACAAGCGTTCCAATCGCCTCGCCCGGTCCATAGATCGTGGCGCCGATCTTGCGAATGATGTTTTCGCCTGCGGTGCGCACATTCTCCACCATCTCCTCGGCGGGCAGGTCCGCAAACGTCGGCAGGTTGTTGACGGTGATGCCGCCGATCGTGGTCGCCGACCAGAGGGGCACCATGGTTTCGCCATGCTCGCCGATGATACGCGTGTGCACCTCGCTCACATGGACATCAAAATAGCTGGCAATAAGTGCTTTCAGGCGCATCGAATCCAGATGCGTCCCCAGCCCGAACACCTGACGTGCGTCGAGCCCCGAATACCGGAGCGCCACGGCGGTCATCACGTCCACGGGGTTGGTGATCATCAGGATAATGGCATCGGGAGCGATCCTTCCGACGTCCCGGGCGATTTCGGAGACGAGATGGCCGTTTTTGTAGGCGAGATCGTTTCTGCTCTGGCCCGCCTGCCGCGGTGTCCCTGCGCTCACGATCACGATGTCCGATCCCCGCAGTTCTTCTCTGTCCGTCGTCCATGCAAGATCGAGGTTTCTTCCTTTTGCGGCGAACGAATCATAAAAATCGCGGGTCAGTCCCTCGAGGATATCCTCCCTGCCCTGCCTGCCGATCAGCAGCAGTTCAGTCACGTGAGGAATTCCCGAGACGGTATGGGCTGCAAACCTCCCTACGTTGCCTGTCGCTCCGATAATGGTTACTTTTGCCATACAAGAGTCCTGTGGGGACACATCCTCGGTTGACACCACGTGCCTGCGTTCAACCGGAAATCCGTTCTCCACCCCGCGCCCCCATGGGCGCCGAACGTCCACGGTAAGTCTGCTCCCTTCCGGGCCTGAACCGGTCCCCGCGGCAACAGGTCGCAGCTCCCTCCGGAGCATTGATCCCTGTCCGTCGACCTCATGGGACGAGGCTTCTTCGGCGGGATATACCGGTCTCCGGCAGGTCGCCAGAGCCGTCCTCGGATTTCGCCCCCTGCGTACCGGCGGTTTCAGGTGACAGGTGACGTCGAACCACCCGGGCTAGTCCCCGGTACATATTCGTTGCCTATGGGATAAAAACCTCCCCGCCGACGCGTTGTTTCCAGTCATCAAGGACTGATTTCACCTTTGCCCGCTGGCGCTTTTCGAAGAGGTCGAGAGCCGTGAGATCGACGTCGGGGGGCAGCACGGCGGGAAGCTGCCGGAAATCGCCCTGGTAGACCTCGATATGCTGGTTGCCTCCCGCGCTTTCTGCAATCTTTCTCGGTTCCGTGACCACGGGATGCGCTTTCATCTCCTCGTAATCATAGAGGATGTTGATTCCGTCACTATCGATGTGTTCCTTGTTCACCCGGACGTTGTAGGCGGTCCAGTAGGCGGCGGCATACCAGGCATCGTTGAAGATGATGTGCGGGACGTTGAGAAACGCCGCGATAATGCCGAGTTTTCCCGCACCGCTCAGTGCGTCGACGAAGGTCGTCGGCTGGAAATGCCGGATCTTGACGCCGACGGAGATGACCTTGGGATCGTAGCCCCGGGGGAATTCAATGTGCATGACCGACTGCTGCTTGTAGATGACGACCGGCTCTTCCTGCGTGAAAAAGACGTTTGCCCTGACATCACATCCCGCGAGGAGCTCGTTTTCATCGGGGAGTCCGTCGAGATCGATGTCGGAAAGGCCGGGAACGACGCCCCGGTCCTTTACCACCCCCCTGATCTCGGGGATCTCCTCGACGAGCCGCCGGGCGATTGGTGCCGTTACCGACTTTGAGAGCAGTACGAGCGATTTTTCCGGCAGGTAGGGCGGATTTGCCATGGCAAAGCCGGGATGGACGAGGGGGATCCCCACCGATTTCAGGGGGGCGCGGTCCTCGAGAGCCCCCTCCTCCCTCATGATGATGTATACGTGGGCGATCACGGCATCGATGAACCGTTTGCCGCACGAGCAGACGGGCGGCACGGACGTATCGGTGAGAGGGGCGTTCTTGTTGAAGGTTCTGGCCTCGCAGTGATTGCAGGGTGCAAAGACATCGTTGAGGCCGTCGATGAGTTCGTGGGCGTATTGCACGCAGTCCTCTCCGCACACGGGGCATTTCATGAGTGAGCATGGGGGAAGGTGGTATATAGGACTTTATCAAGCGGCCGCACGGTGCCGCACCGGCATCACCGGGAGGGATTGCCTTCGGCGTTCAGCTCCCGTAGTGCCTGCGCAATAAGGGCTTTTTTTACTTCGTCGACCGGAGGAAAGGAGAGATCGAGCGACCTGATGGTGGTCGTGAGGATGGTTGCCACCGCAGTGCGGGCGATCCACTTGTGGTCGGCGGGAATCACGTACCAGGGCGCCCATTCCGTGTTCGTAGCGCCGATGGCCTCTTCATATGCCGCCATGTACGCATCCCAGAAGCGGCGCCCCCTCAGGTCGGAGGCGGAAAACTTCCACTGCTTTTCCGGGTCGGTGAGCCGCTCCATGAACCGCTCTTTCTGCTCTTCTCTCGAGATGTGCAGGAAAAATTTCAGGAGTAGCACGCCGTTCCTCACCAGGTAGCGCTCGAGCATGGTGATATCCTCGTAGCGCTGGTGCCAGAAGTCCGCGTCGATACGCAATCCGGGGGGGAGCTTGTGCCGGTCCAGCAGTTCGGGGTGCACCCGCGCCGCGGTCACGTCCTCGTAGTAGGAACGGTTGAAGATCCCGATCATGCCCCGCTCGGGGAGCACCTGCACGTAGCGCCAGAGGTAGGTGTGGTCGAGTTCCCGAGGGCAGGGCTCCTTGAAGCTCCAGACCCGGCATCCCTGGGGATTCACGCCGGCCATGACGTGTTTGATGGTGCCGTCTTTGCCCCCGGCATCCATCGCCTGGAGAATGATGAGGACGGAGTAGCGGTCGCCTGCCCAGAGCAGCTCCTGCGCCTCCGCCAGTTCGGCCCGGTTTTTCTCCAGACGTTTCTCTGCCTGCCGTTTCAGGACCTTCTTCTCGAGCCCCTTCATCTCACCGGTTTTCGGAAGGGTCGTGGGCATTTCCCGCAGGCTGACCCGGCTCCCTGCGGGAACTTTCAGGGTTGCAACGCTCTCCCTCGTGAACATGATCTGTTATCTCCACCGTGATTGCCCGGAAAAAGGCACGCCCTGCATCAGGCGGGGAGATTCGGGATGTCCGCGGCCGGTGCCCGCCATCCGGAAAGCAGGGGAACGGGTGTTTTCTGCGCCATTGCTATCAGCTTCTGGTCCGCACTGCCATCCGCCCATGATGTTCGTGCCGTTATATGCCGATGGGGAGGATCAGGCTCTTTTCCCTCTCCTCCTCTTTTCGTTCGGCGATATCCAGTGCGGTGAGGAATTTCGATTCCAGCATGAGAAGGGATTCGGGCACCACCAGGCCCTGGGCGAGGAGGATGCCGCCGATATCCCTGAGACCCTCCATAAAGCGTGCAGCCCAGACATGTTCGATGAGAATCAGTGCTGCTGCGCTCTCCGGCGGTATTGTATGAACGATGTTTCGTAACTCAGTCGCCGAAAGCCCGAAATCATGCTGGATATCAGGGCATTGTGCACTGCCCGGACCACCGGGGCGAAAATTCCTGGCACGGTCGCCGAGGCCGAGGAGGTCCCCGATCAGCGTGGCATACGGCATCGCCGCCTCTTCACTGAGCTCGCGGGCGTCGAGCTCGGAGATCGTACCCTCAGCATCCTTGCGGATGAAGAGCAGATCGATCAAGCGGATAATTCTCCTCTCCCGGATAACGCGCAATTTCCTGAGGATACTTGCGTAAAATTCCGGTTCTGTAAATCCAACGACGATCATCTGTATCGGACCGAATTCCATGGTTCACCCACTCCCTGGCCTTCTTGCATCCTCACTTTTTTCGAAAGTTCAACCAAATTTGCTTGCAATATCAGCGTTTATTCTCATTTGCGGCCCGCATGGTGGTAGCTGCCCGGCGATTTCTGCGAACGGTCATTCTCTCGGTCACCGCACGTCTGTTTCAATCCCTGCGTCGTTGGGTGGAGATGCCCGTTCCGGGTGCACGTTCGCTCGCGAAATTCCCCGGCAAAAATGCTCAGATAGGTGAGGGAGAGAGGGCGCCCGCTGGAGGGGTTTTCGCTATCCAGCCGTATAATTTTTCACCTGGCTGTTTTTCTCCTGTTCTCCATCGGGAGCATCTATCCTCGCCTGCGGATGAGACCGGTAGTGCCGGGAGACGTATCATGTGCGTGTGAACCTCACTGCCGGGTGCGACACATTTAGATATATGTAATGAAATATATACCTCTTGTATTATATAATCACTCCTCGTGATGATGATCCAGAATGGCTAACAGGGAAATTGACAGTATCAAGCAAATTGAGGCAGATGCTCTCTCTCTTATTCAAAAAGAACGAGATGAAGCGGAGAAACGGATCCGGGATGCAGAGATGCACGCCGAAGAGTTGATACGACGCAGGCACCACGAAGCACACGAAACTGTGCTCCGGATGAAGGTCGAAGCCGAGGAGGTAGCAATTGCTGAAGCTGAGAAAATCCGGAGAGAAGGAGAGAAAAAGGTCGAAGAATTGAAAAAAAACCATCTCCACAGACTTCCCATCGCTGTGAGGTCCATTCTAATGCACATTTTGGGTGAGGACGGTGCTGTTTCCGCAAACGATGAAACAGGTATATCTCGGGTTGCACCGGGCGTACCTGAATAACCTGCTCTCGGATCTGCATGAAGCAGGGCTTCTTGAGATCACCAATATCTGGGACGCCGAAAGCAAGCTCCGCGCTGCCCTGAACGAGGGTGAACGGCGTCCCGAAATTGAAAAATGCGCTGAGAGTATTCAGGATATCGCCACCCTCCTTGACGTGCTGGGGGAATCCCGCGAGGAGGAGGAGGAGGGGATCCTGCAACTTCTGCTGTCACCCCGGCCGCCACGGAAAATCTCCGTGGACAAAAAAGATTTCCACCAGCTCTGCAGGGAAGCGGAGGAGGTCGTATCCGGAGCAGGTGCAGCAGTCGATATGAAACGATCGCTCGACGCCCTTCGCGCACGTCTCGGGATTTTACGCGAACAGCAGGAGTCGATCGCCCTGCTGGCGCCATTTGATCTGGATCTCGGGTATCTCGGAGAGTCGGAGCTTCTCTACACGGTTCCGGTGGTGATCGACACCCCGGCATACCAGCGCTTTGCTGAAAAGATCGAGAAAGAACGCTTCGACACCCTCTATAGCTCCGGGATCGAGAACGGATCGCAGATGGTGGTGATCCTCACGACGCTCAGGGAGGATCGGGACCGTCTCGATCATCTCCTCCAGGATCCGTATATCAGGATCCTCGAGATAGAACCCTTCACCGGTGCCCCCCGGGAAAAGATTGAGGCCATCCGGTCTGAAATCGAGGCGCTCCACCGGCGGGAACGTGAACTCATGGAAGAGGTGCGGGCGATCGACGCGCACTACGGCGAGCACCTGCGGCAACTTCACGAGGAGGTGTGCATTGAAAAGGACCGCCTGATGACGCACACCCATTTCGGCTGGACGCACGATACGGTGGTGATTGAAGGCTGGGCAGCGGAGAAGGATTGTGGCCGGCTGCAGGAGATCTGCGATGCGGCGACGGCGGGACATGTCTTCTGCAAATTCCATGACCCGGACGGCACGCCGGAACTGGTTCCCGTATGCTATGACAATCCCGGGTGGCTGCGCCCCTTTGAGGCGGTCACAACGATGTTTGCCCGGCCGCGATACGGAGAAGTCGACCCCACCCTCTTTACCGCGCCCGTTCTCATTCTCTTCTTCGCCCTCATGCTGGGCGACGCGGTCTACGGGCTGATTATCACCGTCATCGCGGCATTGCTGTACCGGGGGGCGGGAAAGGTCAGCAGCACCATCCGTGACGGGAGCATCATCCTCATGGCCGCGGGTGTGGCGACAGTCGTATCGGGCATCCTTCAGGGCGGGTATATGGGCGATTTTCTGCCGCGATTTCTGGGAATAACACCGCCCTTTGTGATAATCAACGCGCTGGAGGAACCCATTGTGTTTCTCAGGCTCGCCCTCATCATCGGTATCGTCCAGATAAATCTGGGCCTGTGCATTGCGGCGTTCCAGAACCTGAGGAAGAAGAGGTATACGGAGCTGCTCAAGGGCCAGGTATCGTGGTTTTTCCTGCAGCCCGCCGCAGCCGTCATGCTGTTTGCCTTTTTCGGGTGGGGGGCGTTTTCGCGCCCCGTGATGATCGCGTCGGTGCTGGCGGCGGTTGTCGGGAGTGGCCTGATCCTGCTCAGGTCCGGCCCGCTCGGCTTTTTCGATCTCACGGGATTCCTCGGGGACTGGCTCTCCTATGCACGCCTTCTCGCCCTCGCGCTGGCGACGGGAGGCATCGCGATGACGGTGAACATCCTTGCCCAGATGGTTGCCGGCGACAACCCGCTCTTTCTCATCCTCGCGGCGTTCATTTTTATCGCCGGACAGACGTTTAATTTCGTCCTGCAGACGCTGGGGGCCTTCATTCATTCATTGAGGCTGCAGTTTGTCGAGTTCTTCGGGAAATTCTACACCGGAGGGGGGAAGGAATTCTCCCCCTTCATGGCGAAAAGAGAGATTACCGAGCTCAATGGAGGCGGTGTCTGATGACTATGGGGACCGGCACGGTGCTGGTGGTGATAGGTGCCGGCCTGGCGGTGGGGCTCTCGGCGATCGGCGCCGGCATCGGGGTTGGCATAGCAGGCGCGGCTGCTTCAGGCGTCACGGCCGGTGACAGGGAGAAATTCGGCCTGGCACTCGTATTTCAGGCGCTTCCGCAGACGCAGGGGATCTATGGCCTGCTGGTCGCTATCCTGCTCCTGATGTCCACCGGTATCCTGGGAGGCAATCCGGTGGATGTACCGGTATCGGTGGGGCTTGCTGCGATAGGCGTGGGCATCGCCGTCGGGCTTGCGGGGCTCTCGGCAATCGGCCAGGGCATTGCGGCAAGCAGCGGAGCGGCTGTTTCTGCGAGAGATCCGGAAATCATGGGAAAAGGCCTTGTATTTTCTGTGCTCCCCGAGACGCAGGCAATATACGGGTTGCTGGTGGCCATTCTCCTCATGGCCTTCAGCGGCATGTTCACCGGCGTATTTACCATCTCCGAAGCGGTGGGATTCGCGGCGATCGGGAGCGGTCTTGCAGTCGGGTTTGCGGGCCTTTCGGGAATCGGGCAGGGTATTACCGCAGGAGCCGGTATCGTGGCTACCGCGCAGCAGCCGGAGGTGATGGGCAGGGCACTCATCTTCGCGGTCATGTCGGAGACGTTCGCCATATTCGGCCTGCTGGTCGCCATCCTGATCATGTTCGGGAGCGGTCTGATGGGCTGAGGGTGAAGGTGGCAGCGGTATGGGAATGGAGACGATAATCGCCAGAATAAAAGCGGACGCGGATGCCGAGGCCGAGAGGATCCGATGCAGCGCAGAGGAGCGGATCACGGCCCTCCACGATGCGGCACGGATCGAGGCGGACAGGGAGCACGACCGCATCATTGCAGAAGGGATGCGAACCGTCAGGGTTCTTTCCGCCCGGATACGTTCCCAGGCAGTCATGGAAGCACGGCGCATGGTCCGCGAAGAACGGGAACGGGAGATCGCGCTCTGTTTCTCCGAAGCGGAGAGAGAGCTGAATCACCGCATACAGACGGCGGACTACGAGCGTATTTTGAGAAACCTGATCCGGGAGGGTATCGATGATCTGGGCGTCGACGAGGGTGTCGTCATCCCCACAGAGCGCGACCGGGACCTCGTCCGGTCCATTCTTTCTGCCAGTCCCGACCGTTACGGGGGATTTGTGGTAAACCCCGAATGTGTCCTTTCCGCCGGCGGCGTCGTCATCAGGTCCGGTGACGGAAAAGTTACCCTCGATAACACCATCGAAGCGAGAATCGAGCGGTTCAAAACCGATCTGGTGTATATCGTCGCAAACGTGCTCTACCAGGAGGCCTAGGAATGGCGGCGGGCGGCGATGTGCTCGGGCTCTCTCTCCTCAGCGAGGGTTCGGTGCCGCCATCCATTCTGGCAGCGGTCTTCGCCCTCCTGCTGTTCATGATCCTTTTCATCACCAAAATGATGGGGTATTTCAAGGTATTGCTGAATATCGTGACGTTCACCTATCCGAATGCAGTCGTTTCGGTGAAAGGCAATCCCTGTATCCAGGAGCGCGCGCTGAACCGTCTCATCGAGAGCGGCAGCATTCCGGAGGTGCTGGCACTGGTGAGGAGTTACGGATTTGGGATCGATATCGGGGACTATGCGACGATGGAGGAGATTGACCGGTGGTTTGAGGAATACTTCCGCAGGGAATGCACGGAAATCGAACATATGGCCCCCGATTCCGTTCAGCCGTTTTTCAGGGCCTTTTGCATGTTTCAGGAAACAGAAGTCCTGAAGGCGGCGTTCCGATTGAAACATGCGAGGGTGGCAGCCCGGGAGATGGAATCACTGCTCGGTCCTGCGGGCATTCTCAGCCAGCCCTTGGTACAGAAAATGATTGATGCGCGGAATGTCGATGAACAGGTCCGCCTCCTTCAGCCCACCGTCTACGGGCCTCCGCTTCTCAGCGCGCTTGGCGATGTGGCAATGGAGCGGACAACGCTCCCCTTCGAGCGCGCCCTCGACACGTTTGCATGCGAGCATCTTCGCTCTTCGCTTGCCCACAGCGATGCCCTCCAGACACCGGCACTCATGAGCTTTGTTGCCTTCTATTTCGACATCACCAATATCAAAATCGCTCTCAGGGGAGTGAGGGACGGGGTGGAAATGGCTGTATTGGCGCAGTATTTCCTTCCCATGGGGCATCATATCACGCGCGAGGTGCAAAAAAGGATGGCCGAAGCCAGATCCGTCCAGGATATCCACGCCCATCTCCAGCACACACCGTATTTCGAGGCTTTCGATTCGGCATTGCTGGCGTACGAAAAGAGCGGCAGCCTTCAGCCCATTGAAGCGGCTCTCGACCGGGCGCTGCTTGAAGCGGTCATCAGGCTCTCGCTGGTGTACCATTCCGGTCCGGCCCCGTTGCTCCGGTATCTCGTCGCGAAAAAATTCGAACTCCAGAATGTCAGGGCGATTATATGGGGCCTTCAGAACCGGATAGCCCCTGAAACGGTGAAAACATTGCTGATCCGGCAGGGAGGTGCGGCATGAAGGTGGCGGTCATCGGCGATATGGACGTGACCTCGGGGTTCGGGTTGATCGGGGTGCATACCCGATTTGTCGCCACACGAAAGAGCGAGGTGGAGGCCGCCCTGTCTGCATGCCTCGACGATCCCGCGATGGGCGTGATCATCATGCTCGCCCCCCTTGCAGACATGGTCCGCGAATCCCTCACCCGGATCAGGAATACACGGGTGTACCCTCTGGTCGTCGAAATTCCGGGAAAGACCGCCCCCTCGCACGAGGAAGACGCAATAGCAAGGCTGGTGGGAAAAGCGGTCGGCATCCCGCTTCGCGGGGGAGGGTTGTCACCATGATCGAAGAAGGAACGATCGTCATGGTAACCGGGCCGGTCGTGACCGCCGATAGCATGACCGGGTCGAGGATGTACGAGCTCGTAAAAGTGGGGCATGAACAGCTGATCGGGGAGATCATTGAACTGGAGGGCGATATCGCGACCATTCAGGTCTACGAGGAGACGACCGGGATCAAGCCGGGAGAGCCGGTCGTGGGAACAGGGATGTCGCTGTCCGTCGAACTGGGACCGGGGCTGCTCGGCACCATCTATGACGGAATCCAGCGGCCCCTGCCGCTCCTGCACGATGAATGCGGATTTTTTATCAGGCGCGGCATCCAGGTCCCTTCGCTTGACCGGCAGCGATCCTGGGAGTTTACGCCCGTCGCCGGTGCCGGAGATGCCGTCGGACCGGGGGATGAACTGGGGCGTGTTGCCGAGACGAAGACCATATCCCACAGAATTCTCGTCCCGCCGGGGATGGAGGGCACGGTCGTGGAGATCGCCCCGGCAGGGCGCTACACAATCGAAGATGTCATCGCGCGGGTGAAGGGGGGCCGTGATATCGAGCCCGTCTGTATGATGCACCGCTGGCCGGTACGCAAATCAAGGCCTTTTAGGGAGAAACTGGAGCCAAAAGTCCCCCTGATCACAGGCCAGCGGGTGATCGATACGTTTTTTTCCATGGCAAAAGGCGGCACGGCGGCGGTTCCCGGGCCGTTCGGTTCGGGGAAGACGGTCGTGCAGCAGCAACTGGCAAAATGGGTCGATGCGGACATCATCGTCTACGTGGGGTGCGGCGAGCGCGGGAACGAGATGGCCGACGTGCTGCGTGAATTCCCCGGTCTTGAAGACCCGAGAACCGGCGAGCCGCTGATGAAGCGGACGGTGCTCATCGCCAACACCAGCAATATGCCCGTGGCGGCGCGTGAGGCAAGTGTCTATACGGGTATCACCATTGCCGAATACTACCGTGATATGGGGTACGACGTCGCCCTGATGGCGGATTCCACCTCCCGCTGGGCGGAGGCGCTGCGGGAGATATCGGGGCGGCTCGAGGAGATGCCGGGTGAAGAGGGGTACCCGGCGTATCTCGCCTCCCGCCTCGCGGATTTCTACGAGCGGGCAGGGAAAGTCCTCACGCTGGGCCGGGAAGGCCGCAGCGGATCGGTCTCGGTGATCGGTGCGGTGAGTCCGCCGGGAGGGGATTTTTCCGAACCGGTGACGCAGAACACCCTCCGCATCGCCAAGGTCTTCTGGGCACTGGATGCGGATCTTGCCAACAGGCGGCATTTCCCGGCGATCAACTGGCTGGAATCCTATTCCCTGTACGGGGGAGAGGTGAGCGAATGGTGGCACGAGCGCATGGGCGGCGACTGGGATGCCCTGAGGAAACGGATGATGGGCATTCTCCAGAAAGAAAGCGAACTCGAGGAGATCGTGCAGCTCGTCGGCCCGGACGTGCTCCCGGACGCCGACAAACTTGTCCTTCTCGAGGCCGAGATTATCAGGGAGAGTTTCCTTTTCCAGAACGCCTTTCATGCGGTCGATACATTCTGTTCGCCCGTACGGCAGTACCGGATGATGCATATTCTTCACCGGTTTGACGAGCTGGCACACCATGCCCTCACCGCGGGCGCTGGTTTTGAAAAAATCAACGACCTGCCGGTACGAAGCAGCATCGCCCGCATGGCGAGGATCCCGGATGACACGTATGAAGGAGTCTATGGCGAAATCGAGGAGGAGATGCGCGTCCAGTTCTCGCGCATCTCCCCCCCGGGAACCGGAGGCCGTGACGGGATGGTGGTGGATGAATGATGCGTTCCAGCAGTAACAGGGAGTACTCGACCGTTGCGAAGGTCAGCGGACCGTTGATTGTGGTGCACCGGATCAGCGATGTAGCGTACGGCGAGGTGGCGGAGATCAGGCTGCCATCCGGGGAAAAACGGCTGGGGCAGGTGCTTGAAGCGCGCAAAGACCTTGCCGTCGTGCAGGTGTTCGGCGGAACCCGTGATCTCGATACCGATATCACCTCCGTCCGGTTTACGGGATCATCGCTCAAAATGGCTGCATCGGAGGAGATGCTCGGGCGGGTCCTCGACGGTGCCGCCCGGCCGCTGGACGCAGGCGAGGGTGTTATCCCCGAAGTGATGCTTGACATCCATGGATATCCTCTCAACCCGTATTCGAGAGACTTCCCGCGTGATTTCATCGAGACAGGCATTTCCTGCGTTGACGGGATGAATACCCTTGTCCGGGGGCAGAAACTGCCCATCTTCTCGGGAGCGGGGCTTCCCCACAACCAGCTTGCCGCCCAGATCACGCGGCAGGCGAGGGTTCTGGGGGAGGAGGAGGAATTTGCCGTGATATTCGCGGCGATGGGAATCACGCACGAGGAAGGGAATTTCTTTGTCAGGGAGTTTCAGAATACCGGCGCCCTCGCCCGCACGGTGATCTTTCTCAATCTCGCCGACGACCCGGTGATCGAGCGGATCATCACTCCGCGGCTTGCGCTGACCGCCGCGGAGTTTTTCGCGTTCGAGAAGGATATGCACGTGCTGGTCATCCTCACCGACATGACCAACTACTGCGAGGCATTGCGGGAGATCGCCGCCTCACGCGAGGAGGTGCCCGGGCGGCGGGGCTATCCCGGGTACATGTACACCGACCTCGCATCGATCTACGAGCGGGCGGGACGTATCAGGGGCAAAACCGGCTCGATCACCCAGATGCCCATCCTGACCATGCCGGACGATGACATCACCCATCCCATCCCCGACCTCACCGGCTACATCACCGAGGGGCAGATCGTGCTCTCCCGCGATCTCCACCGGAAGGGCATTTATCCGCCGATCGATGTCCTCCCCTGCCTTTCCCGCCTCATGCAGGGGGGGATCGGCCCGGAACGGACGCGGGAGGATCACCCTGATGTCAACACCCAGCTGTATGCCGCATATGCACGGGGGAGACGGCTGCAGAGCCTTGTTGCCGTTGTCGGCGAAGAAGGCCTGAGCACCATCGATCGCCAGTATCTCGGATTCTCCGACCGTTTTGAGGAGGATTTCGTCACCCAGGACTATACGGTGGGACGAAGCATCGAGGAAACCCTCGATACCGCATGGTCGCTCCTCTCCCTTCTCCCGGAATCGGAGTTGAAGAGGATCGACCGGGACCTGATTGCCCGCTATCGCCCGAAGACGGAGGGGGAGCGCCGTGCATAGAAAAGGGATACGCGGGGTCCGGCCGACGCGTATCGAGCTGCTGAAAATGAGAAAACGGGAGGTTCTGGCACAGAAAGGGCATGACCTGCTGGAAGAAAAACGCGATGCCATGGTCATCGAATTGTTCCGCCTGGTCGACGAGTTCCGCACCCGGCGGCGTGCGCTCGACATCGCGATGCGCGACGCGTACACAAAGCTGGAACTGGCGCAGATGGCGGTGGGGAACCGGAAACTGCGGGAGATTTCCGTCGGTGGTCCGCCGAAGGGCGAGATAGCGATCGATGTGCGGCACATCATGGGCGTCGGGATGCCGGTGATCCGTGCCGCCGGGCCGCCGCCCCCCTCCCGGCTCCGGGGATACGGGTATGCCTTCACGCCCGCCGCGGTGGATGAGGCCGCGGACAGATTCGAGCGGGTGTACGGGGAGGCGCTCAGGCTCGCGGAGATGGAAGGATCCCTGGTACGGCTGGCGCAGGAGATCGAGCGGACCAAACGGAGAGTGAACGCTCTCGAATCGATCGTGATCCCGCAGCTGCAGGCAACGCAGAAACACATCGAGGCCCATCTCGAGGAGCTGGAACGTGAAGACATCTTCAGAAGAAAACGGACGAAAATGCTGCTGCAAAAAACCTGAACCGGGGCGTGCATTGCTATGCGGGATGGCAGGGTAAATGATCCGTGGCTCGAGCACCTGTTGCGCCGTCCTGACGTGCAGGCTCGGGTGCAGATCGTCATCCGCCTTGCACAGGTCTCCTCGCTCGCAGGTCTCGCCGCTGGAGTTGTCCTCCTCGTGAGGTACTGTGTTTTTCCCGGGTAGTTGCCCATCAAGGAACGAACGCTCTTCCCGCTGCGGCGCCCGCGGGTTCTGGCGGCATTGCCGGGCATGAGGGGGCGATTTTTTATTCTTCAAGATGTATACAACATTTCCAGAGGAAGCTCAAGGGATGAAGGTACATGCCGGAAATTACCGACGATGAACTCGGCAGGAGGATGTTCCAGATCCGCAAGGAACGTCACGTAGAGGAGACGATCGATAAAATCCGTCACTCCCTTGGCGACGAGTGGACGGCAATTCCCCACGAGGAAAAGAAAATCCTCCAGGATCTGCTCGGGGATGCGTGGGTCGCCATCGGGCGGCAGGAATGGGGACAATACGCGTTCAGCAGGCTCACGAAGGCGGACCTTGAACGGCTGATCGGGATCGGGTATGCAAGGAAACAGAAGCATATCGAAGAATCAGCCGCTATTGGAGAGGTAAAGGCCGTACTTTCCCATACCCTGCAGGTGCAGCAGGGGCGGTCCGGTTTCATGCGGTTTTGATGGCGGCATTCCCGGGTGCGGGCTGTGGAACCGGGGCGGTTTCCTCCCTCTTTGCTCTCTTTTTCCGGTCCAGTATTTTTTTCACTTTTTTCAGCCTGAAAAGGTCCTCGCGTTCCCGCTCTTCGATGGTGATCCTGATGTATTTTGCCTGTTTTTGCAATTCCGGTATCATTACCTGGTCGAGTGCGTTCACCCTTCGACGGGTCATCTGGATCTCCCCGCCAAGCCTCCTCAACGCGGTCTCCGTCTCTGCAAGCGAGATGATGAGATCCAGCTCGCGTTCGAATTTTTCCGCCACCTCGTCGATGCGTCCGCTCACGCCGATGATGCTGTAGCCCCGCTCGCAGATGGTCCGCGACACGCTCTGTTTCTCGATCACCGGCACCGGCACGCCCATGATATTTTTCCCCTTGATATCCAGGCTAATGAAACGCTTTGCGGCAAATGATGCCGATGACAGGGCAACCGGATCATCGACCGCCTTTGCCGCGAGCAGGGAGCGCTGTGCCGATTCAGAAAGGATCCCGAGGTCGTTTCGGGAATCTGAAACCGTGTCCATGAGCTGGAATAATTCATGGATGAGTGCATCCATCTTCTCTTTGAGGAGGTCCCTTCCCTGCTCTGCAAGGCGGATCTGTGCATTTTTTTTAATGAGCTCCATCCGCGTCGGATTAACCTGCTCCACGCGCCTCCCCCCCAGCATAGTGCGGATGGTATTTCTGGATGAACTCCATCTTCACTCTCTTTAATTCGTATTCGGGCAGTAATGAGAAGAGTTCCCACGCGATCTCGAGGGTTCTCTCGATGCTCCGGTCTTCGTTTCCCTGGGAAACGAACTCCTTTTCGAATTTGTCCGCAAAGTTCAGGTATTTCTTATCCACCTCGGTCAGCGCCTCCTCGCCGACGATGGCAACCAGTCTGCGGAGATCCCGCCCGTAGGCATAGGACGCATAGAGCTGGTCTGCCACGTTGCGATGGTCTTCGCGTGTCTTCTCCGGCCCTATCCCGAGGTTCATCAGGCGGGAAAGACAGGGGAGGACGTCGATGGGCGGTTTTGCACCGCGCCGGAAGAGGTCACGGGAGAGCACGATCTGCCCCTCGGTGATGTAGCCGGTGAGGTCGGGAACCTGGTGGGTGATGTCGTCGTCCGGCATGGTCAGGATGGGGATCTGGGTGATCGATCCCCTGTTTCCCGTAATGCGCCCCGCCCGCTCGTAGATCGATGCGAGGTCGGTGTACATGTACCCGGGATAGCCCCGCCGCCCCGGCACCTCTTCGCGTGCCGTCGATATCTCCCGCAGGGCTTCACAGTAGTTGGTCATGTCGGTGAGGATGACCAGCACGTGGAGCCCGTGGGCGAATGCGAGGAATTCGGCGGTGGTGAGGGCGCACCTTGGCGTGGCAATCCTCTCGATGGTCGGGTCGTCGGCGAGGTTCATGAAAAACACCACCCTCTCCAGCGCCCCGCTGCGCTCGAAATCCCGCATAAAGAAGGATGCCTCCTTGTGCGTGATCCCCATCGCCGCGAACACCACGGCGAACTCCTCCCCTTCCCCCAGCACCTTTGCCTGCCGTGCGATCTGGGCGGCAAGTTCGTTGGCGGGGAGTCCCGCCCCCGAGAAGATGGGCAGTTTCTGCCCCCGGACCAGGGTGTTCAGCGCATCGATTGCCGACACGCCGGTCTGGATGAAGTCGGAGGGTTTATCACGGGCATAGGGATTGATAGGCATGCCGTTGATGTCGAGGTAGTCTTCGGGGACAACTGCCGGGCCCCCGTCCCGCGGGATCCCGATCCCGTTGAGGATCCGCCCGAGCATGTCGTACCCGACAAAGATCCTGGGCGGTTCGCCGGTGAACCGGACTTTCGTCTTCAGGTCGTCAATCCCGCTGGTTCCCTCATATACCTGTATGATTGCCACCTCGCCGGAGACATCGAGCACCTGCCCCGTCCGCTCTTCGCCGTCGGGAGCCGTGATCTTTGCGATCTCGCCGTATGAGACTCCTTTCGGACTTTCGACAAATATGAGGGGTCCGGAGACGTAATTGACCGTTTTGTATTCCTTGGAAGCAAGGCCCTGCTGCATTACCTTCCACCTCCGATCTCGTTGATCCCCGTAGCAATTTCCGCCACGATCCCCTCGATTTCGGCGACATCCTCAATCTCCTTCATCCTTGCAATCCGTGTTTTGAGGGGGAGATCCAGGATCTGTTTCAGGGGCACCCCCTGCTCCATGGCATCAACGATGGCGTCGTAGAAGAAGAGAATGACCTTCAGCATCCAGTACTGCCGTTCAAGGGGGCAGAATGAATCCACCGGGTCGTAGGCGCTTTGCTGCAGGAAATCTTCCCGGATCATGCGGGTAATTTCCAGAATTGCCTTTTCATGTTCCGGCAGTGCATCCGGCCCCACCAGCTGCACGATCTCCTGCAGTTCCACCTCCTTTTGCAGGAGGTACATCGTCCGGCCCCGGAGTTCCTCCCAGTCCTGGGCGACGTTCTCGGCGAACCATTCGTGCACCATATCGAGGTAGAGCGAATAACTCTTGATCCAGTTGATTGCCGGGAAGTGACGCCTGTTTGCGAGACTGGTATCCAGCGCCCAGAAGGTTCCCGCAATCCGGAGCGTGTTCTGGGTGATGGGTTCGGAGAAATCGCCTCCCGGCGGGCTTACCGCACCCACGACGGTGACCGATCCGGTCCGCGCATCGGACCCGAGACAGATCACGCGGCCGGCCCGTTCATAGAATGCGGCAAGCCTCGCCGCAAGATAGGCCGGGTATCCCTCTTCTCCCGGCATCTCCTCGAGGCGTCCCGAGACCTCCCGCAGGGCTTCGCCCCACCGCGACGTCGAATCGGCCATGAGGGATACGTCGTATCCCATGTCCCTGAAATATTCCCCGATGGTGATCCCCGTATAAATCGAGGCTTCCCGGGCTGCAACGGGCATGTTCGAGGTATTCGCGATCATGATGGTGCGGTGAATCAGGGGTTTTTCCGTCCTCGGATCGACCAGTTCGGGGAATTCGGTGAGCACATCGGTCATCTCGTTGCCGCGCTCGCCGCAGCCGATGTACACGACGATCTGGGTGTCCGACCATTTCGCGAGCGTCTGCTCGGAGACGGTCTTTCCCGTGCCGAACCCCCCCGGGATCATCGCCGTCCCCCCTTTGACCAGCGGGAACATGGTGTCGAACACCCGCTGCCCTGTGAGCAGCGGCAGCGTGGGGTCCAGCTTCTTCACGTAGGGGCGGTTCTTCCGCACGGGCCAGCGTTGCATCAGGGTGATCTCCGCACCGCCGTCGAGCTCGCAGACCGTGTCCTCGACCAGACACGACCCGTCGTGGATGTGCTGCACCACGCCGGCGTGGGCGGGGGGGACCATGATCCGGTGTTCGATGTGGTACTCCTGCACCGTGCCGAGGATGTCGCCCGGCCCGACCGCATCCCCTTTGCGGACCGCAGGGGTGAATTCCCATTGCCGCGATCGGTCGAGACCCGGAACCGTAATCCCCCGGGAAATGTAACTCCCGCTCAGTTCTTGCAGTGCGGGGAGCGGTCTCTGGATCCCGTCGTAGATGGAGGAGAGCAATCCCGGTCCCAGCTCCACACTCAGCGGAACGCCGGTGGTCGCCACTTTCTCCCCGACCGTGAGTCCTTCCGTATCCTCGTAGACCTGCACGACGGCTTCATCGCCGTCAAGCCGGATGATTTCGCCGTTCAGCTCATCGTCACCCACGCGGACCACGTCATACATCCTCGACCCTTTCATGTTCCGTGCGACGACCACCGGCCCGGAAATTCTTGCCACCAATCCATCTGTCATGCCCTTCACCCCACCACGATGTTGTACCCGATTGCTTTCCTGAGCAGTTGCTCGATATAGCGCGACCGATCAGCCCCCCTCGTTCCCACGGGAATGGGAATGATGATGGGCCGGTAGGTCTTCTCGATCCTGTCCATCAGCCGTTCATCGACCATTGCCATGAAATCCTCGTTTACGGCGACGATGCCGGTATCGTCCTTTAAAAGGAGGGTGGGGAGCACGGTGCGCGCCTCTTCGAGGGTTGCGATTTCCAGCACGTCCACACCCGCCAGACGGAATCCCGGCGCGGTATTCGGATCGGTCACCACGACAAATTTATACATAGAGCACCTCCTCCCTGATCTCCTCTTCGGGCAGGTACGCGCCTTTACAGTGGGAAATAATGCGGATATTGGCGATTTCGTTGTTTTTTGCCACGATATACGCGATCGCTCCGGCAATGCTCAGGGGATCGCCCTTAAACATCTGGATCCCCTGATCAATGATATACCGGTCAAGCTCTTTCTCGTATTCGGAAATCGTCTCGTTTCCCGCTTTTTTTTCCGGTAATGCGCTGAGAAACGAATACGGCGTATCCCGCAGTGCCGATCTGGCGGCACGGATCGACCCGCTGTTCAGGAGATCGAGCAGCGCCGGCATGTCGAGGGCCTTGCCCCCTTCGATGAGCACGTTTTTTCCGTCCTCGGGTTTCACCCCGTCCCGGATGAGCCGCAGGATGCTCTTGATATTAACCACGTCGATCTCGGTGGTGAGAAGATCCCGGGCCTTCCTGTCGTCGACGGATCTCCCGCCGAGCAGCCGGAGTGCGCGCTCGTAATAGAACCGGTCGAGAGCGTATTCAAGAATGGCCAGATCCTTTTTTTCCGCGTATTTGCCGAACCGTTCCGTCAGGGGCCGTGCATAGTCGCTCCCCCATGTGGCAAGGAGATCGATCACGCCCCGGACGTCGGGCTGCCTGACCAGTTCGAGCAACGTCACCTCGTCCAGCTGTCCTGCCGGCACCAGGCAGGCAAGAATCTCATCGGCCGGGGCATTGATATTTTTCCCCCTCATAATGGTCTTGATATTCTGGATGTCCCATTTTTCGAGGAAAATACGCACATGTCTCTCGAATTGCTCATTCATGACCAGTGATAACAGCAGCCTGTACGTCTGCACGAGATGGTGGCGCAGTGCCTGATCGATGAGGGCCAGTCCCGACGACTGGATGCTTGCCTTCTCGATCCCATCGTGATAGGAGGTTTTTTCGAGTTCGGTGATGATCGCATCGATATCGGGTTTTTTCATCAATCTCTCGAAAAACTCGCGATCCATCAGGTGGCGCTTCATGCCTCGAACCCGTGCATTCACGTATTCGATGTACACGCTAATCACCAAAGAGCGTCGAAAAAACACCCATTCTCAGCGTTTCCTTTGAGCGTTCCAGTCTCGATTCGAGCGTATTGCGGACGATAATGCGTTCATCGGGCGAACTGGCGTCCAGTCCGCCGATGCAGGTGATGTCCTCTACAATCTCACAATGAAGGCCGAGTTCATCGACGATGCTCCGGCAGAGGTCCGCATCCCGTGTATCGATATGCAGCCTGATGTCCTGCTCATCCAGTGTCCGCACCGCTTCTTCGAGCAGACGTCGAAATGTCGTTGCATAGGAGGATGCGTTCCGTATTCCTTCCAGTTCATGCCGTGCAGCGTTGAATGCCATCTCGAAGAGCCGGTTCTGTTCCAGGGTCGTCGCCGTTTTTGCCTCATGTGCGGCCTTGTAGCGCTGCATGACTCGTTCGCGCGCAACCGTCCTGGCAGCCTGCTCCCTGGTGCGGCGCACGATGCTTTCTGCTTTAGTCCCTGCCTCCTCCCGCGACCTTGCTGCCTCTGCCTCACTATCTGTCCTGATCCGGCTGATCTCTTCTGCGGAGTGCTCCTCCATTTCCCGCTTCAACTGGTCGAGTTTCATTCCTCATCCACCATTATCGGTGCCCCGGGGTTCTTGCATTCCATGCACATCCGGTGGTGGTCCACCGAAAAAATGCGCATGGAATGAGCGGCTCTTCTGCGGTCGTGGTCAGACTGACGACCGGCCATCGTCCTTCCGTTCACAGGACCAGTATCATTGCGGCGACCACGAACCCTAAAATTACCATCGTTTCCGGGATGGCTTCAAGAATTATCACCGCTCCCGTGAGTTCAGGATTTTCTGCAATTGATCCTGCCCCTGCGGCTCCGATACGACTCTGAGCCCAGGCAGTACTGATTGCGCTGACACTGATTGCGAGTGCCGCTCCTAATGCTACTCCCATCTCCACCATGCAAAACCACCTCGCATATAATATTTATTATTGTTATAACTATTATAAAAATATAATGATTAATGATTAA
>DSDF01000045.1 GCA_011048835.1 Methanoculleus sp.
CCGCGACCCCCACCGCGACCGCGACCCGGACGCCTGCACCGACCCGAAGCACCTCCTCCGACGACGATGAAACCGACATGCTCTGTGATTTTCATGCCAGCGTGCGGGAAGGATCCGCTCCCCTGACCGTGCAGTTCAGCGATGCATCCCCGGCAGTCGCCGGCAGATGGTCATGGGGGTTCGGTGACGGGGCTATATCGACCGAGCAGAACCCGACCCACGTGTATACGAGCCCCGGTTCCTATTCGGTGTACCTGCATATTGAGGATGAGGATGGTGAAAGATATGGGAAGATAAAAAACGGCTACATCACGGTGACCGAACCGCCGGTACCTCCGCAGACGGAATTTTCCGCCGATGCCACCTCCGGTGAAGCGCCCCTGACCGTTTCGTTTACCGACCTCTCGAGCGGCAGTCCCACCTCGTGGGCGTGGGAGTTTGGTGACGGCGGGGCTTCGGCGGACCGGAATCCAGTGCACGAGTATACCGTGCCCGGCACCTACACGGTGACCCTGACCGCCGGAAACGAGTTCGGGAGCATCGCCCGGACCAGGGAGGGCTACATCACGGTGACAGCACCCGCACCGCCGCCCACCGATCCGACCGAGGAGCCGACCGCACCGCCCACCGAGGAGCCGACCGGGGAGCCGACCCGGGATCCGGATGACGACCGCTGGCGCGATGACGACGATGATGACGACGATGACGATGATGACGACGATGATGACGATGACGGTGACGATGACGATGACGGTGACCGCAGACGCGACGACCGGCGGCGGGATGAACGGTGGCGGTAACCCTCATCCACTCCATTCTTGCGCCCTCTCTCCCGCTCCGGGAAATGTTTTTTGAAATCGTGCTGCAGGGAAGACCGCATTGTGCCGCCGGGCATGGGTGCCGCTGATTGCGGGCGGTGTGCGAGAGCGTGAGGGGGGCAGGGGCGCGGTCGGCAGAAAAGTGTCACGATCTTTTTCGGGCCGTCGCGAGTACCTATGGTGCATGAAGGGCACTGAACACCTCTCGCTTTCCCTCGGCACGATGCTCGTCCTGCTGGCGCCCTGGCTGCCGGAGAATGCCCCGCAGATCGCCGTGCTCTGCGGCGGCGTCGCCATCGGGGCGCTCCTGCCCGACACCGACGCAAAGGATTCGAAGATCCACCATAACAACGGCGTCTCCCGCATCTTCGGGGCCGTCATGCGCCCCCTGATTATCCCTCTCATGCGGGCGATCTATGGCGCACTGGGATACTCCTTCAACCCTGCGCACCGCAAATCGCTCCATACGCTCTTCGGGGTGGGCGTGTACTCGGTGCTCCTCTCCCTCGCCATCTGGGTCGCGCTCTCGCTGCTCGACCGCTGGGACCCGGTGGCGCTCCTGTTCATGGCGGGGCTTGTAGCGGGAGGGGTGCTCCATATCGTCGAGGACTGCTGCACACTCTCGGGGTGCAGCCCGTTCGCCCCTTTCCGGGACAGAAAAATCAGGGGCGGGATCTCCACCGGGAAACGCTTCGAACGCCGTCCGGTGCATTTCTCCGCCTTCCTGGTTGCTGCAGCAGCATTCGCTCTTGCGGCACGCACCAACTTTGGCATGCAACCTGCAGCGATCCTGGCCTTTGCTGCGCCCGCTCTCCTTGTCGCGTGGGGGGTGTTCTTCTATATCGCTCAGTTCGGGGCCAGATCGTGAAAAATAAATATTTTGAGTGAATGTGGTGCCCAGACGATTATTTTTAATTATTTCATCTCGGCGCCCCAGATGGTGTGCTCGTAGCGCTGCGCCTTTTCGGACCCGCGGGTGCAGAAATACATGTTGTTCAGGCCCAGCTCCCGGGTGACGGGGCACCCCGGACAGAGGCATTCCTTCTCGAAGTGGATGCACATGAAGCTCTTTCCAGTCGCACAGAACAGCAGTTCGTCCTTTTTCTTCGCGCACTCGTTGTAGGTCGGGCACGTCGGGCAGATGCACATCGACCTGAGGTTCTCCACCGCCGCTGCCCGCTCTTCATCGGACATCTGCTTCATTTTTTCCATTGTTTCCTTGAATTTCGTCATACACATCCTCCATGCAGAGATATGGGTGCTTATATAATTGGCCAAATATATAATCCTCGCCATCACCGGAGGGGGGTCAAGCGCGGGAAGCCGGGGAAAAAACGATACTGCCCGTCAGGGCAGAAAAAATTGAGGACGGGGTGGGAAAAAGGTCAGGCCAGATAATCGTCCGGTTTCGGGATCTGCTCTTTTAAGCCCTTCCGTTTTCGGATATCCCGCACGACATCGTTGAGGGCGTTCTGCGGGACGGTCTCGAAGCCGGCGAACTCGGTGCTCCACATGGCACGCCCCTCGGTCGCCGAGCGCACGTCGCCGGCGAACCCGAAGAGCTCCGCAACCGGCGCTTTGCCGACGATGGTGACGGTGTCGCCCTCGGACTGCATGTCATAGACCTGCCCGCGGCGCCCCTGGATCTGGCCGGTGGCGCTGCCCATGTGATCCTGCGGGACGGTGATCTGGATGTTCTGCATGGGCTCGAGGAGCGAATCGCCTGCCATGAGCATGCCTGCCTTGACTGCCGCACGCACGGCAGGGATGACCTGCGCCGGGCCCCGGTGGATGGCGTCCTCGTGCAGCTTGACATCGATAAGGCGGATCTTGACATTCTGCACCAGCTCGTCGGCGAGCGGTCCGCCTGCAAGTGCCTCGCGCCAGCCCTCGAGCACCAGTTCCATGGTCTCGTTGAGATACTGGATACCCTTGGTCATGTCGATGAACATATTGGAGCCTTCGATGGCCTTGATGCTCTTGGCTTCATCCTTGTCCATCCCAGCAGCGACGAGGGCATCCCTGCGCTCGAGCTGGGGCATGTTCATCGAGACCTCGCCGTTCTTGATGAGCTCCACGACCTTCGGGTCCATGGGCTCGAGTTCGATGTAGAACCGGTTGTGGCGGTTGGGCGACTTCCCCTCCACCGGGCCCGCGGTGCCAGTGATGGTCTCGCGGTAGACCACGATCGGCGGCGAGGTGACGATCTCCACGCCCTTGTCGCGCTTTATACGGCCGGTGATGATCTCCAGATGCAGCTCACCCATGCCCGAGATCAGGTGCTCGCCGGTCTCCTCGTTGATGGTGACCGCGACCGTCGGGTCCTCCTTTGCCACCTGACGGAGCACGGTGACCAGCTTGGGCAGGTCCTTCATGTTCTTCGCCTCGACGGCGACGGTCATGACCGGCTCGCTGTAGTGCTTGAGGGACTCGAATGGGGTCATCTCCATGAGCGTGGTGACCGTCGATCCGACAATGGCGTCCTTGAGGCCGGTGACCGCCGCAATGTTGCCTGCCGGCAGCTCCTCGACCTCGATACGCTCGGCGCCCATGAAGATGCCCACCTGGGTGAGGCGGTTGGCCTTCTTGGCGGAGCCCATTACGTACACCTCCGTGCCGCGGCGCAGTTTCCCGGAGAAGAGACGGCCGGTGGCGACTTCGCCGGCGTGCGGGTCGAAGGAGATGTCGGTGATCATGAGGCCGACCGGACCGTTCGGGTCGCAGTTCAGCATGGCCCTGCCCTCTTTGGTCTCCTTGTCCCCGTGCCAGATGATGTTGATACGCCGCTTCTGCGCATCGCTGGGGTTGGGCAGGTGCCGGACCACCATGTCGAGCACGACCGCGCTCAGGGGGCTGTTCTTGGCGAGGTACTTCATGTCCCCGGCTGTACACTTTTCATAGACATCCTTGAACGAGATCCCGCTCTTCTTCATGAAAGGAACTGATACCGCCCAGTTGTAGAGAGCAGAGCCGAATGCCACCGTGCCGTCGACCGCATCCAGTTTCCAGCCGGCCTTGTAGGCCTCCTCGTTCATGCCCTTGATGAGCTTGTTGACCTTGTCGATCACCTTGCCCAGGCGGATCTGCATCTCCATCTCGTCGACCTTCAGCTCATTGATGAGCCGATCCACCTTGTTGATGAAGAGCACGGGGCGGACGCCCTCCTTGAGCGCCTGGCGGAGCACCGTCTCGGTCTGGGGCATGGTCCCCTCCACGGCGTCCACGAGCACCACGGCACCGTCGACGGCGCGCATGGCGCGGGTCACGTCCCCGCCGAAGTCGACGTGCCCGGGAGTGTCGATCATGTTGATCAGGTACTCCTCTCCCCCGTATTCGTGCACCATCGAGACGTTGCTCGAATCGATGGTGATGCCGCGGGCCTGCTCTTCCTCGTCCGAGTCCATGAAGAGCTGGCGCCCGGCGAGCTCCTCGCTGATCATGCCCGCTCCTGCGAGCAGGTTGTCTGAAAGGGTTGTCTTTCCGTGATCAATGTGAGCGACGATGCCGATGTTGCGGATATGCTCCGGCTTGTCCATCAGCGTGGTGACTCGCTCAACCATCTTTTTCCGTCTTGTCATTGGAATCACCTGAAAAAGAGAGTTATTATGGTCTACCTGGCGGATTTGGCCACGCGTTCGCGTTCTTCTTTCTTGCTCACCGAGAAGCAGCGTGTGTCCGCGTTCGCCGCAGAAATGAGCTCATCCGCGAGGCATGCGCTGACCGATTTTTTCGACTTGTGGGAGGCGTTGCGCACCCCGCGGCTGATGAAGGTGAGGGCCGAGTCGACCCTGCGCTGGGGTGCCGTGTCCACGGATTTGGGCACATTGATGCCGCCGTACTTCAGGCGCACGGTCTCCTCGCGGGGGCCCGCATTGGCGATGGCATCCACCAGCACCTCGATAGGGTTCTTCTTGGTCTTTTTGTGGATGATCTCGAATGCTTCCTTCACGATGCGGATGGTAAGCCCTTTTTTACCGGTATTGTGCTCCGTCTGCATCAGCTTGTTGATGAGGCGCTCGACGATGAGCATCTCGCTCTTGGCAAACTGTGTTCCTGCGAGCTTGCCGCAGGAGTGCGGGACGATCATCGACTGGAGGTTGACGTACCTGACCAGTCCGGGGTCCTTGATCTGCACTTCGTTGATATCCCAGCGGTTGAAGAGGAGGTTCTGCGGCAGCGGTTCCTGCTGTTCTCCGGCATCTACGGTCTGTTCTGCATCTGTCATGTGCATCACCTGCGCGGTTTCTCCTTGCGTCCGAGCACCATTTCCCGGAGCGACACGTTGTTGACCGCGGTCACCTGGAACCGCACCCCGGGAATGTCTCCCTTTGAACGGCCCAGTCTGCCGCCGATCCCCTCGATGGTCACTTCATCGTGCTCGTCGATGAAATTGATTGCGCCGTCGCCCACGGCAAATGCGGTGACCTGGCGTCCGTTTTTGATCAGCTGCACGCGCACGCACTTGCGGATCGCGGAGTTCGGCTGCTTCGCTTCCACACCCACCTTCTCGAGCACAATCCCGCGTGCCTGCGGTGCTCCCTCGAGCGGGTCCGACTTAATATCCAGGCCAAGCTGGCGGCGCGAGTAGTTCACGTCTCGCCATCTGCGCTTTTTTGCGTCACGCTTGCAGGCTCTGGCTGCAAATTTTCCTTTTCCCATTATATACCCTCAAAATTCTATTTCACAATGAGATGGGCTGACCTCTTTGAGGTAATAATTTTCGTTCGGGAATGATTTATATATTGTGGCCTCCCCCCGCGAACGGTGCATCGGCGCCGCGCCCGAAAGGCGCGGATGTCGCGGTGAGAATCATCGATTTCTGCCCGAATGCGGTCCCAGCAGGCTCATGTCTTATATGCGCGGCTGGCGAACAGTGTACAATGATTTCCCGAATATATAAGGAAGCGTATTTTGAAGCCAGCCACCGTCTCCTCCACTATGCTGGCAAATGCTTCCGGCTCCACGGCCACCAGTGGCGGGTTGAGGTCTGGATGGAGGGCCGGGTGGATGAAACGACCCGGATTCTCGTCGATTACAACTGCATCAAGGAGGTCGTCCGGCGGTTCGATCACCAGGTGATCCTCAACGTCGACGACCCCATGATCGAGTGCCTCTCCCGGTTCCAGGAGGTCGTCACGACGGACGGCGACCCGACGAGCGAGCTCCTTGCCGCAGTGATCGCACAGGCGATCAACGATGCCTGCCGCACGCAGAACCTCGATGCACGCGTGACCCGGATCCGGGTCTGGGAATCCACGAGCTGCTATGCCGAGTGCACCTATGAAGATCAGTGAACTGTTCAGGAGCATTCAGGGCGAAGGGCTCAATCAGGGATGCACCAGCGTGTTTGTCCGTCTTGCTGGCTGCAACCTCGACTGCGCGTGGTGCGATACCCGGTACGCACGCGAGGGGGGGGCCGATATGACGGTGGAGGAGGTGGCTGCGCATATCGGCCGGCTCGGCAGGCGGCGGGTCTGCATCACCGGAGGAGAACCGCTGCTCCAGGCCGACGAGCTCCTCCTCCTGCTGGAGAGGCTTGGGGCAGACGGCTATGACGTGGAGATAGAGACGAACGGGACGATCGACGTCCGGCCGTTTCAGGAGTACGCCGCCATCTGCATGGACGTCAAATGCCCCTCATCCGGCGAGGCGAGCGACACCTCGCTGCTCGCGTACCTGACGGCCCGGGACTGCGTGAAATTCGTGGTGAGCGGGCCCGCCGATCTGGCGTACGCGAGCGGCGTCATCGCCCGCATACCGCCCGGCCCCGGGATCATCATTACCCCCGTTGCGGGCAGCGACGTGGCGGCGATCGCCGCGTATATTCTCGAGCACGACCTGCCCGTGCGCCTGCAGGTGCAGCTGCACAAAATCATCGGGGTAAAATGATGAAGGCGGTCTGCCTGCTCTCGGGAGGGATGGATTCCTCCACCCTCGCGTATGTTGCGCGGGACATGGGCTATGTGGTCTACGCCCTCCATATGGCCTACGGCCAGCGCACCGAGAATCGTGAACGTGAATGCGCCCGGAAAATCTCGGAATTGCTCGGCGCCGAGGAATTTCTCGAGATCAGTCTTGCCTATTTTGCCCGCATCGGGGGCAGCAGCCTCGTGGACCGTGCGATGGCGATCGCTGACCACGTGGAGGGTGAGACCGCCATGCCCTCGACCTATGTGCCGTTTCGCAACGCGAACCTGCTTTCCATTGCCACCTCGTACGCCGAGGCGAGGGGTGCGGATGCCATTTTCATTGGCGTGCAGGCATCGGACTATGCGGGGTACCCGGACTGCCGCCCCGAGTTCATCGATGCCTTCCAGCGCGTGATCGATCTGGGGACGGCGGACAGCACACGCATACGGCTCATCACCCCCTTCGTCCGCATGAACAAGGCCGATATCCTGCGCACCGGTATCGATCTCGGGGTGCCCTACGAACACACCTGGTCGTGCTACCGCAGCGACGGCCCCGCCTGCGGGCGCTGCGATTCCTGTTTCTACCGTCTGGAGGCCTTCCGGCGGGTGGGAGCCCGGGACCCGATCGCGTACGCGGAGGAGCGGTAATGGAGATCTATCGGGGAAAACGGCTGCGGATCGAGACGCACGATGTTGCGCTCCCCGGGGGGAGAAAAAAAGAGCGGGTGGTGGTGCGGCCGGGCGGTGCGGTTGCCATCCTCCCTGTCGAGGAGGACTGCTGCCACCTCATCCGCCAGTACCGCCACGCCATCGACCGCACCATACTCGAGGTACCCGCGGGAACGATGGACGAGGGCGAGACGCCGGAGGAGACCGCCCGCCGGGAACTGATCGAGGAGACGGGGATGGCCGCAGAAACGCTGACCCCGCGGGGCTATATCTACACCACGCCGGGATTTACCGACGAGGTCATCCACCTGTTTGAGGCGCGCAAGCTCTCCCTCTCGAGCGAGTACGCCATGGATGAGGACGAGGTGATCGAGCCGGTGCGCGTGGCGCGTGACGCCCTGCCCGGCATGATCCGCAGCGGCGCTATCGTCGATGCAAAGACCATCTGCCTTATCTGCCGCTGTCTCGGGTGGTAGCATTGCATCGCGGGTTGGTATTCCTCACCGGCATCGTTTTTGCCGCCGCCCCGTGCGCATCTTCCACGCGCCCCTCGACCGGGCCATCGCCTTCGATCAGGGGATGGCGCTCTTGTACCGCGCCCGTGAACCGAAGGATTTCATCGCCTTCAACAGCACCCATGGCATCTGCGACGAGGTCGATGATCGGGTGATCGCAGACGTCCTCACCTTTAATGCACCCTGAACGTGAAGAATATATGATTCTTTACTGGAGATAGGGAGAATGGCTGAAGATACCGGACTGGATACCGCACGAAAACAATACGAGTTCAAAAAGACGCTTGAGAAACTGGCAGAAAAGGAGGGGAGCGGGACCGAGCTGATCACCATCTACATCCCGCCCGACAAGCAGATCTCCGATGTCACCTCGCAGCTGCGCGACGAATTCGGCCAGTGCTCCAACATCAAAAGCAAACAGACGCGTACCAACGTCCAGAGCGCCATCTCTTCCATCCTTTCACGCCTGAAATACTACAACCGGCCGCCCGAGCACGGCATGGCTGTCTTCTGCGGCACCATCAAGCTCGGCGGAGACCGCACCACCCTTGACTGCACCATCATCGAGCCGCCCGAGCCCGTGGGGCTCTACATGTACCGCTGCAGCTCCCACTTCGAGCTCGAACCCCTCATGGCGATGCTCGAGGAGAAGGTGGTCTACGGGCTGATCGTGATCGACCGCAGGGAAGCCTATATCGGGTTTTTGCGCGGCAACCGCATTGAGCCCATGTCGGGGGTGACCTCCACCGTGCCGGGCAAGCAGCGCAAGGGCGGCCAGTCGGCGATGCGGTTCCAGCGGCTCCGCCTCATCGCCATCAACGAATTCTACAAGAAAGTCGGCGACCGGGCGAGCGAAATATTCCTGGCCGAGAAGGACTTCTTCGAACGGTTCAAGGGGGTGCTGATCGGGGGGCCAACGCCGACCAAGGAGGAGTTCGCGGACGGTGATTTCCTCCACCACGAGCTGCAGAAACGCATCGTCGGCCTCTTCGACGTCTCCTACACCAACGAGAGCGGGCTCGCCGAGCTGGTGGACGCGGCGCAGGACGCCCTGCGCGGCGTGGAGGTGATGAAGGAGAAGCAGGTGATGGACCGCTTCTTCAAGGAGCTCGTCAAGGATGACGGGGTTGCCGCCTACGGTGAGGAGAGCGTGCGCAAGAACCTTGAGCTGGGCGCGGTGGACACCCTGCTGCTCTCGTCGGTCCTGCGCAAGGCGCGGGTCAGGATCGAGTGCCAGAACTGCGACTATGCGGAGGAGCGAACGGTCCAGCTCGAGCCCGGAAAGAGCCTGCGCGACATGGAACTGGGCAACTGCGAAAAGTGCAGCGCCCCCCTCTACCTCGCGGATGAGACCGACATCATCGATGAGCTGACCGAACTGGCGGATGCGAGCAGCACGGGGGTGCGGATCATCTCCGACGATTTCGAGGAGGGCGCCATGCTCTACAATGCATTTGGCGGCATTGCAGCAATTCTTCGTTACAGGACGGGATACTGATGTTTCTAGCGACCTACCAAGCGATCGAAAAGGCCCTGAGGGCGAGCACCGGCGTTGAGGACGTGCAGCTCGTCGACGGCGGCGAACATGCCGACCTCGCCTCCACCGTGGCGTTCAGGCTGGCAAAAGAGCGAAAAAAAGCCCCCGCGGCGATTGCGCAGGATATCGCCGCGGCGATCGCCGGCACGCTGGACGACCTGGATGTGACGGTCGAGGTGATCGGCCCCTACATCAACTTCATCTTCGGCAGCCGGTATGCCAGCCGCGCGGCGGAAGCGGCGCTCGTCGAGGGCTACGGGCAGCTCCCTGCGCGGCAGGAGGCTGCCTGCATCGAGCACACCAGCGCAAACCCGAACGGCCCGTTGCATGTCGGGCATATCAGGAACTCGATCATCGGCGATACCCTGGCCCGAGCATTCCGCAAGGCCGGCCACCCGCTCGAGGTGCAGTACTACCTTAACGACATGGGACGCCAGATCGCCATTGTTTCGTGGGGCTTCGACACCCTCGCCATCGAACCCCATGAGGGAGAGAAGGGCGACCACTATATCGCCCGCGTCTATGTCGCCGCCAACCGGGCGATCGGCGACGACCCGGCGATCGTCGCCGAGATCGATCGGAGGATGGCGCGTATCGAGCAGGGGGACCCCGAGATCGTCGGGAAATTCCGGCATGTCGTCTCGATGTGCGCCGAGGGCATCAAAGCGACGCTCGATCGGCTCAACGTGCACCACGACCGCTACATCTGGGAGAGCGATTTCGTCCGGAACGGGCAGATGGAGACCACCCTCGACCGGATCGCGAGCCTGCCCGAGTGCAGCCACGACGACGTCCTCTCCCTCGATCTCACCGGGTGCGGCTTTGAAAAGCGCTACGTACTCCGCCGAAGCGACGGGACGTCGGTTTACGCGGCCCGCGATCTCGCCTACCATATCTGGAAGGGCAGCAATTTCGACGATATTATCGACGTGCTCGGCGCCGACCACAAGCTGATCGGTGCCCAGCTGATTGCCACACTCGGGCTGCTCGGGGAGAACGCGCCCGAAATCGTCTATTTCGAGTTCGTCTCCCTTCCCGAGGGCTCCATGAGCACGCGGCGGGGCACCTTCGTCTCCGCCGACGAGCTGATCGACGAGGTCACCGAACGGGCGCTCGAGGAGGTGACCGTCCGCCGCCCCGAGCTCGACCTGGATGAGCGTCTCGCCATCGCCCGTTCGGTGGCGGTGGGTGCCATCAGGTACGACATCGTCCGCGTCTCGCCCGACAAGAGCACCGTCTTCGACTGGAAGGAGGCGCTGAACTTCGAGCGGCAGAGCGCCCCTTACATCCAGTACGCCCACGCCCGCGCCTGCAGCATTCTCGCCAGAGCAGGGGAGTTCGAGGCGGCATGCGACCTTGCGACCGACAACGAGATCGCGCTCGCAAAGCACATCGCCCGCTTCCCCGTGATGATCGCGAGGGTGGTTGAAGAGCGACGACCGCACATGCTCGCCACCTATGCCCGGGAGCTCGCAGACCTCTTCAACCAGTTCTACCGGTACGAACCGGTGCTGAAAAGCGGGGGTGCGGTGCGGGACTCACGGCTCACCCTCGTGAAAGCGGCGCAGAACACCCTCCGGGAAACTCTCGAAACCCTCGGTATCGATGCACTCCGAAGCATGTAAGGCCCTCAAAAAGCAGGGCTACCAGTTCTTCAACGACCGCTCCTCCGCAGCGCTCAAGCCGTGCATGTGGAACAAGCGGACGCTGCGGGGCGGGGAGATGTGCTACAAGCACACCTTCTACGGCATCGAGAGCCACCGCTGCGTCCAGATGACGCCGATCCTCCGGTGCAACCAGCGGTGCCTCTTCTGCTGGCGCTCGATGGAGCACGAGGTTGTTGAGGAGGAGGAGATCGATCCCGCCGAGATCGTGGAGAGGGTCCCGGCGCTCCAGAAAAAGGCGCTCTCGGGGTTCAAGGTCTCGCAGTACGTCACGCCGGAGCGCTTTTCCGAGGCGCTCGACCCCACTATGGTGGCCATCTCCCTCTCCGGCGAGCCGACCTGCTACTCCCGCCTCCCCGAGCTGATCGATCTCTTCAACGGGGAGGGCTACACAACGTTCCTGGTCAGCAACGGCACGAGGCCCTGGGTGCTCGAGCGGTGCCGGCCCTACCAGCTCTACGTGTCCCTGGATGCGCCGGACCGCGAGACGTATCTGCGGATCTGCCGGCCGAAGGGCGATTACTGGGAATTCCTCCAGGAGAGCCTCACCTCGCTGGCCTCCCGCCGTTCGGTGATCCGCGTAACCGTGGTGCAGGGACTCAACGATTTCGGTGCGGAGGGCTATGCCCGGATGATCCAGGACTCGGGGGCGGACTTCGTCGAGGTCAAGGGATACATGTATCTTGGATACAGTCGAAAAAGGCTTTCACGGGAGAACATGCCGGAACACGAGCATGTGCGGGAGTTTGCAGAGGCGATTGCGGAGCACTGCGACTATCGCCTGCTCGATCAACGTCCCATCTCACGCGTGGTCTGTCTGGAGCGAGGTCCATGAGGTTCGATGCCGACAAATTCAGGAAACTGTCACGGGAAGATTTTGAAACAGCGTGGTATACGGGTCCGGAGGTGCTGACGCCCCCTGGTGTTGCGGGCACCTACCCGCGCCGGCGCTACCGGCGCGCGAGCCCCCACCCGATCAGCGAGACGATTCAGCGCCTGCGGCAGGTGTACCTGTCGATGGGGTTCGATGAAGCGTGCAACCCCCTGATGATCGAGGAGAAAGATGTCTACCGCCAGTTCGGGCCTGAGGCGAGCGCCGTGCTCGACCGGGTGTTCTACTTAGGGGGCCTGCCGCGGCCCAACGTGGGGATCGCGCAGGCGCAGATCGAGCGGATCGGCGCCATTACCGGCCGGGCCCTCAGCACTGAACACGCGAACAAGATGCGGGAGACCCTCCACGCCTACAAGAAATCGGTCATCGACGGCGACGAGCTGACCCACGAGATCGCATCGGTGCTCGAGGTTGACGATGCGGTCGCCCTGCGGATCCTCGATGAGGTGTTTCCTGAATTCAAGGAACTGGCCCCGGAATCGTCGCGGACGACCCTGCGCAGCCACATGACGAGCGGATGGTTCATCTCCTTAGGTGCGCTCTGGGAGCATGCGCCCCTCCCGATACGGCTCTTTTCGGTGGACCGCTGTTTCCGGCGCGAGCAGGAGGAGAGCGCCACCCGCCTGATGACCTACCACTCGGCATCCTGCGTGGTGGCGGCGGAGGATGTCACCAACGAGGAGGGCAAGGCGGTGAGCGAGGCACTGCTCTCCGCGTTCGGGTTCACCGATTTCAAATTCCTCCCGGACGAAAAACGCTCCAAGTACTATATGCCGGACACGCAGACCGAGGTCTACGCACGCCACCCGGTGCACGAATGGGTGGAGGTGGCGACGTTCGGGATGTACAGCCCTTCGGCGCTGGGCGAGTACGGCATCGAGGTGCCGGTGATGAACCTCGGGCTCGGCGTGGAACGGCTGGCAATGCTCGCCTATCAGGCCGACGACGTGCGCCGCCTCACCTTCCCCCAGTTCTTCCCGCACTCCCTCTCCGATCGCGCCATCGCCGCGCAGGTTGGCCTGCGCGAGGAGCCGGCAACGGTTGCGGGACGGCACCTTGCCCTTGCCATCCGCGAGGGTGCCGCAACGCATGCCGCCGAGCCCGGCCCCTGCTCGTTTGCGGTATGGGAGGGCTCTCTCGGGCACACCGCGATCAGGGTGTTCGTGGAAGAGCCGGAATCGAACACCAGACTGCTCGGCCCTGCCTGTTTCAATGAAATTTTCGTCTACCAGGGTTCGGTGCTCGGCGTCCCGGACACCGACAAGTGGGCGGAGGTGCGAAAACTGGGCGCCTCCACCGCCATCACCTATCTCGATGCGGTCGCCAACCTTGCCGCCGCACGCATCGAAGACGCGGCACGCTGCGGCGGTGAGACGACGGTGCAGGTGAAGATTGTGAAACTCCCCGGCGACATCAACGTGAAAATCGGGGAATCCGCCATGCGGTTCATCACGGACAACAACAAAAAGGTGGATGTGCGGGGCCCGGTGTTCATGACCGTCCGCTCCGAACTGGCCTGAGCCGGACGGGCCACAATTCCCCCTGCTGCGCGGCCCTGCGGGGCGCCCCGCGGCGGGGGTGGTTTTCATGCACCACAGCCATTTTTTATTCCATTGGGTTCAAGGATTATCGTTCTGGATAACCCATAAAGCATATCTTTTTAAATTGTCTTGTGCCACCCAGAGTTACCCCGGGGTGATCGCGATCGAACAAGGATTCCGCAGGATATTTGATATTTTTAGAAACGGGGCCACGGCCTTTCCTTTAAAGGATGCCCTCGGCGGAATCGAGCTGCAACGAGCCCTCGATTATGTGCTCTGGGACGGGCTGGCCACGCAGGTCATGGTCACCCTTACCGCGGGGATATTTCTGGTGGCGTTCGCGCTCGAGCTGGGGGCATCCAATACGGTCATCGGGCTGCTCGCCGCCATTCCCCCGCTCGCGGAACTCTTCCAGATTCCGGCGATCTATATCGTTGAGAAGGTGAGAAACCGGCGCTTTCTCGTCGTGCTCAACTCGTTGCTGGCGCGGTGCTTCTGGGTTCCCATCGCCGCCATTCCTTTCGTCTGTCCGCCGGATCTCGCCATCCCCGTACTGATTGCCTCGATGTGCCTGTACGCCACCTTTTCGGCAATCTCCCACTGCGGCTGGAACTCGTGGATGCGGGACCTCATACCGCAGGACCGGCTTGGCGAGTTCTTCTCCCGGCGGATGAAGCTCTCCACCATCTGTGCCATCATGCTCAGCCTCTGTGCGGCCGCCTTTATCGATGTATGGGGGCTTCGCATGCCGGGAGCTTTGGCGTCCGGCTACTCGATGGTATTCATGGTGGGGTTCGGCGCAGGGCTTGTGGGCGTGTACTACCTTTCGAGGACGCCCGAGCCGAGGATGCTCCCCGCAGAAAGCCACCATTTCACCAGGCTTCTTGCCGCTCCCGTCAGGGATAGCAATTTCAGGAACCTGCTGGTATTTCTCGGCTCGTGGAACTTCGCCGTCAACCTGGCCGCGCCCTTCTTCACGGTGTACATGCTCACCCTGCTCGGCCTTGAGATCACCTGGGTCATCGCGTTCTCGGTACTCAGCCAGTTGGTGAGCGTCGTATCATTCCGCATCTGGGGGAGTGCCGCCGACAGGTTTTCCAACAAATCGGTGTTGAAGGTGAGCGGGCCGCTCTTCATGGTCTGCATCCTCGCATGGACCTTCACCACCCTTCCCGATGTCCACAGCCTCACCATCCCGCTGCTCATCGCCATCCACGTCCTGATCGGCATCTCCACCGCTGGCGTCAACCTCGCCAGCGGGAACATCAGCCTCAAACTCGCCCCGCAGGGGAAAGCCACTTCTTACCTTGCAAGCTCTACTGTGGTCAACTCCCTTGCAGCGGGAATCGCCCCCATCATGGGCGGTCTTTGCGCTGATTTCTTCGCCGCCCGTGAGCTCTCCCTCATCCTTACCTGGAAGGACCCGGTCTCCATCGTGGCGTTCGAAACCCTGGATCTCCAGCACTGGGACTTTTTCTTCTTCTTTGCCTTTTTCATCGGGCTGTACTCGATCTACCGCCTCTCCAGAGTCCACGAGAGCGGGTGTGTCACCGAGCACATCCTCCTGCAGGAAATGGCGGCGGAAGTGAAACGGGAGATGCGCAACCTCTCCACTGCCGGCGGCCTGCGGATGCTGCTGCGTTTTCCCATCACGCGGCTGCGGGACCGGTGAAGGACCTCTCCGCCGTGGCTGCGTGCAGGTGCCGCCAGCAAATTTTATCCCCGCGTGCGCCCCTCCATTTCCGGAGGGAAGAGACCTGGCGTTGCAGTATCGCTCCACCGTGCTGTTTGTCGCCGATATCGGCAGGGCGACGTCGCTGTACCGGACCGTGCTGGAGCAGGAGGTCGTGTTCGACGGCGGCACAGGGGTGGTATTTTCTTCGGGCATCGTTCTGCGGCAGAATGCGAAGGCACCCTCTCTGCCGGAGCAGGAAGCGGCCCGCGGGGGTTCTGCGCCCCGCATGGAGATCTATTTTGAAACCGACGATATCGACGACGTTGCCGACAGGGTCTTTGAGGCCGACCTCAGGCCCCTGCACCCGGTGGCGGAGAACCCGTGGGGCCAGCGAATCCTGCGGTTCTTCGACCCCGATGCGCACCTCATCGAGGTGGGCGAACGGGTCGAGTGCGTCGTGCGCCGGGAAGCGGCGTTCGGGATCCCCGCCGAGTTGATCGCCCTGAAAACCCGTCTTCCCGTGCCCCGCGTCCTCGCCATTCTTGCCGGCGACCCCGTGTCTGCATGCAGGCAGCAGAAGCATCATATGGGACCTGCCACAATCACTCCCCAGAATACATCCATGCGGTGAGGCGATCGATGCGAGGTGCTCCGGGGAATGAAGGATGCGATCTGACGCGGTTTTCAGCCCGGGATATCGACCGGTTCAGGCATGGCAGCCACACCCGCCTGTGCGATCATTTCGGTTCCCATATCTGCACCTGCGACGGGGAGCGGGGAACGTACTTCGCCGTATGGGCTCCTGCCGCGGCATCGGTCTCGGTGATCGGCGACTTCAACGACTGGGACGCGGGCGTGCACCCCCTGCACCGGTGCACCGGCGATGCGGGGATCTGGGAAGGCTTTGTCCCCGGCGTCGACCGGGGGGACCGGTACAAATATCACGTCGCGTCCACGCAGGACGCTTACGCCTCTGAAAGAGGGGACCCGTTTGCACGGTACTGGGAAGGTCCGCCGGGCACGGCATCGGTCGTATGGAATCCCGCGTACCGGTGGGAGGACGGGGCATGGATGCGCACGCGGGCACGACGCCACGACCCGGGCGCCCCCCTCGCGATCTACGAGGCCCATCTCGGTTCATGGCGGAGGGTTCCCGAGGAGGGCGACCGTCCTCTCTCCTACCGGGAGATTGCAGTTCCCCTCGCCGAGCACATCGTCGATGCGGGATTCACCCATGTCGAGTTTCTCCCGGTAATGGAGCACCCGTTTTACGGGTCGTGGGGCTACCAGACGTGCGGGTATTTCGCCCCCACGAGCAGGTACGGCACGCCCGAAGATTTCATGCACCTCATCGACACCCTCCACCGGCACGACATCGGGGTCATCCTCGACTGGGTCCCCTCCCACTTTCCGGACAACAGCCACGCTCTTGTCTTCTTTGACGGGACCCACCTCTACGAGCATCCTGATCCCCGCCGGGGCTTCAACCCGGAATGGAACAGCTATGTCTTTGACTACGGGAAACACGAGGTGCGCCAGTTTTTGATCAACAGCGCGCTGTTCTGGCTCGAGCAGTACCATGCCGACGGGCTGCGTGTCGATGCCGTGGCATCGATGATCTACCTTGACTACGGACGCGACGACGGAAGGTGGCTTCCCAACGTGCACGGGGGACGGGAGAACCTTGAAGCGGTGGCATTCCTTCGCACCCTCAACCGCCATATTGCCGATCGCTGCCCCGGAGCGCTGCGTATCGCCGAAGAGTCCAGCGAGTGGCCCCGGGTTACCGGCAGGTTGTACAGCGGCGGTCTGAGCTTCGACCTGAAATGGAATATGGGCTGGATGCACGACACCCTCCGCTACTTTACGCAGGACCCTCTCTTTCGCAAACACGCCCATCAACACCTCACGTTCAGCAGGGTGTACGCATTCAAGGAACAGTTCCTGCTCCCCCTCTCCCACGACGAGGTCGTCTACGGCAAGCGGTCGCTGCTCAATAAGATGCCCGGCGATAACTGGCAGCAACGCGCCAACCTCCGCATCCTGCTGGGCTACCAGTACACCCACCCCGGCAAAAAGCTGCTCTTCATGGGCGGGGAGTTCGGGCAGTGGCGGGAGTGGTACCACGAAGCGAGCCTCGACTGGCATCTCCTCAACACCCCTGCCCATGCGGGAATATTTGCATGGGTTGCCGCGCTCAACCGGCTCTACCGCTGCGAACCTGCCCTGCACGAATGCGATTTCGAGCCGCAGGGATTCGAGTGGATCGACTGCGCCGACGCAGACCAGAGCGTCCTCGTCTTCCTTCGCCGGGGGAAATCGAGCCCCGAACCTCTGGTGGTGGTCTGCAACTTCACCCCGGTGCCCCGGTCCGGCTACCGGGTCGGGGTTCCCCTGCCCGGACGGTGGAGCGAGGTCCTCAACAGCGATGCGGTGCGGTTCGGGGGCAGCGGCGTGATAACCGGGAGTGTGCGCACCACGGAACCGGTTGCCTGCCACGGGCGGGACCACTCCCTTGTCCTGACCCTCCCCCCGCTGTCGCTGCTGGTGCTCAGGCGGACGGGGGCGGGCGTATGATACGGGAGGTGACGAAATATGGCCGAAGAGCATGACCCGGGTGATCAGCAGGCGGAAGAGCGCTACATCTGCATCCACGGTCATTTCTACCAGCCGCCGCGCGAAAACCCGTGGCTTGACGCGGTGGAAGTGCAGGACGACGCGTATCCCTACCATGACTGGAACGAGCGGGTCTGTGCCGAGGCCTATACACCAAACGATTCGGCGCGTATTCTCGATGCAAGGGGAGAAATTGTCGATATCGTCAGCAACTACGAGAAAATCAGCTTCGATTTCGGGCCCACGCTGCTTGCGTGGATGGAGGAGCATGCACCGGAGGTCTACGCAGCAGTGCTCCGTGCCGACCGGGACAGCAGGAGGAGGTTCTCGGGCCACGGCAGCGCCATCGCCCAGTGCTACAGCCACCTGATCATGCCCCTCGCACCCG
This sequence comes from Methanoculleus sp., assembly GCA_011048835.1. Taxonomy (GTDB): domain Archaea; phylum Halobacteriota; class Methanomicrobia; order Methanomicrobiales; family Methanomicrobiaceae; genus DSDF01. The sequence continues at coordinate 18,228 of DSDF01000045.1, forward strand.
AATCCGACCGCCGCATGCAGGTGATCTGGGGGTGCCGGGATTTCCGGCACCGGTTCGGCCGGGCGCCGGAAGGGATGTGGCTCCCGGAAACGGCGGTGGACCTTCCAACTCTCGATTTCATGGCCGAACAGGGGATCCGGTTTACCATTCTCGCCCCGCACCAGGCGGCACGGGTGCGCCCCCCGGACGAGGATGTCTGGTGCGAGGTGGCGCGGGGGAGTCTCGACACCTCGATCCCCTACCGCTGCATGCTCCCTTCGGGGCGCACCATCGATCTCTTCTTTTTCAACCGCCCGATTGCCGACGCTATCGCTTTTGGCGACCTGTTGAAGAGCGGCAGGCGGCTGGCGGAGCGGTTGAGCGGATGCCTGCCCTCCTGCACCGGTCCGGCGCCGCTGCTGCACGTCGCCACCGACGGGGAGACCTTCGGCCACCACCACCGGTTCGGTGAAATGGCCCTCGCATACTGCCTCCGGGAGATCGACGATCAGGGCATGGGCACCCTCACCATCTACGGCGAGTACCTCGACCGGCACCCTCCCTCCTGGGAAGTGGAGGTGCGGGAAGGGACGTCGTGGAGCTGCAGCCACGGTATCGAGCGCTGGCGGTCCGACTGCGGGTGCCAGACGGGAGGTGATCCCCACTACCGGCAGGGGTGGCGGGCACCGCTCAGGGCGGCGATTGAGGGGCTGCGTGCCGGGGCCGGATCCTGCCTCGACGAGGCCCTCCCCCGCCTCGTGAAGGATCCCCGGGGCGCGTGCGAGGACTATATCGAAGTGCTGCTCGTTCGCAACGCCGATACCGTGCGCCGGTACCTCGCCTCCCATGCCCGGCACCCCCTCTCCCCCGACGAGGAGGTGGCGCTTCTCAGGCTGATGGAGATGTACCGGCACGCAATGCTCATGGCGACGAGCTGCGGATGGTTTTTCTACGACATCGCCGGCATCGAGGCCGTGCAGGTGCTCAGGAACGCGGCGCGGGTGATGGACCTGCTGCGCGAGGCAGGAGTGCAGGATCCCGAGCCCGCGTTCCTCGCCACGCTGGCGCTGGCGGAGAGCAATTTTCATGAATGCGGCAACGGTGCGGAGGTCTACGAGCGCTTCGTGCGCCCTGCGGTTGTGGACCTTCCCCGCGCCGCCCTCCACGGTGCGGTGCGCAGCCTCTTCCCCGCGCTCGCCGTCGACGGCGCGTGGTACCATTTTACCGTCGGCTATGAAGCCTTCGAGTGTGTCTCGTCGGCGGTGGGAACGCTCGCCACGGGCAGGATCTACCTCCGCTCCGGCCTCACGCACGCCGAAGGTACCTACATGGTTGTTGCGTTTTTCGGCGCGGATCAGCGGATCGCTGCCGGCGCCGGGCCCCCCTCTATGCCGCACCCTGCGGAGCTCCCCGGAGCGCTGCACCGCGGCGATGCGGAAACGGTCGTGCGCCTGATCGCGGAGGCGTACCCGTTCCGCGTATCCAGCTGGGGGGATCTCTGCAGGGATGAGCGCCGGCGTATCTTCGAGCACCTCCTCGATCCCTCCCAGCAGTCGTTCCATCGCGCAAACGAGAGCGTCGCCGACCGGCATGCCGCGTTGCTCCGGGAGCTCGTGAAAGGGCGGGTCCGGCTCTCCCCGTCCCATGAGACCTGGCTCGCGGCGGCCCTCGGGGACCGTCTGGCACAGATGCTTTGCGCCGATCGCATCGATGTCGCCCGCCTGGCCCCCGTAGCCGTACAACTGCGCCGCCTTCCGGAAAAGACGGATCCTGTGCCTTTGAACCGTGCATTCTCCACAGCGCTCTCCCGCATGTGTGCGGCCCTCGCCCGCAACCCTGACAACCGCGAGCTGATGGATGACATCCTCCTTCTCTTCGCCTCGCTCGATGCCCTCCCCCTCTGCCCCGATCTCCGCGAATGCCAGACCATCATGTTTGCGCTCGCACGAGTGCACCTCGCGCCGCAGCGCGAGCGGTCGGCGCAGGGAGATGCTGAGGCGAAGGCCTGGGTGGACGGGCTGCAGCGGATCGCCGGCCGCCTGGGGATCCATACCGGGTAGGAGAGGATTTATCACGGGTGTGGATCCGTACCAGGGGTACGGAAGGTTTCAGATGGCATCGAGAGCATGCGGCATACTGGCGCACATCACGTCCCTGCCCTCAGGTTTCGGCATCGGCGATATGGGGCCGGGAGCCTGCTGTTTTGTGGACTGGCTCGCACGCGGCGGGCAGCGGTACTGGCAGATCCTGCCCATCACCCCGGTCAACCCGGGCGGTTCGTGGTCGCCGTATCATGCGACCTCTGCGTTCGCCTGCAATCCCCTGCTTGTCAGCCCCGAACTCCTCTGCAACGACGGCCTCCTCGATCGCCCAGAGATCGAGGGCTGCCCCTCATTTCCCGGGGACCGGGTCGATTTTCCGGCGGTTCTGGATTGCAAGCGCCGGCTCCTCGACCTCGCCTGCCGGCGGTGCATCGAAGACGGGGTGCTCTCTCCTGAATACGAACGATATGCCGCAGCGAACGCAGGCTGGCTCGATGAATATGCGCTCTTTTCCGCCATCAAATCGCATTTCAGGGGCAAGAGCTGGGTCCACTGGCACCCCGACCTGCGCACCCGGGCCCCCGGTGCCTGTGCGGAGATGGCACTCCGCCTGCAGGACGAGATCGCCCGGGAAAAATGTTCCCAGTTCCTTGTTGCGCGGCAGTGGGAGGCGCTCAGGAGGCACTGCGAAATGCGCGGGGTACAGGTTATCGGCGACATGCCGGTCTACGTCGACCATGACAGCGTTGATGTGTGGGCCCACCAGGAGTTCTTCAACCTGGACGCTGAGGGGCATCCGGTCACCGTTGCCGGCGTGCCACCCGACTACTTCAGCGAGACCGGACAGCGCTGGGGAAATCCTGTCTACCGGTGGGATGCGCTCCGGAATGCGGGGTTCTCGTGGTGGATCGATCGAGTGGCGCGCAACCTTGCCCTCTTCGATCTGGTGCGCATCGATCATTTCCGGGGTCTTGTCGCGTACTGGGAGATCGATGCAGGAGAACCAACAGCCATCCACGGCAGGTGGGTCTCCGCCCCGGCGGGCGCGTTCCTCCGGTCCCTGCAGAGGCATTTTGCCTGTCTTCCCCTCATCGCCGAGGACCTGGGTGACATCACCGCCGATGTGCGCGAGGTCATGCGCGAGTTCGGGCTTCCTGGGATGCGGGTGCTACAGTTTGCCTTTGGCGAGAATTCTCCCGAAAGCCCCCATATCCCGCACAATGTGGAGCGGAACTGCGTCTATTATACCGGCACCCACGATAACAACACCTCTCGCGGCTGGTACGAGGGGGATGCAGGCCCCGGCGAGAGGCACCGGCTCTCCCGGTACATCGGCCGGGAAGTACCATCGCAGCACGTGCACAGAGAGGTGGTCCGCCTGGCGCTGATGTCGGTCGCGGATCGGGTGGTCATCCCGCTGCAGGACGTGTTGGGCGTCGGTGCGGAGGGGCGGATGAACCTCCCCGGCACCGTCTCGGGCAACTGGGCCTGGCGCGTGCTCCCCTCGCAGGCGGGGGACGATGCGGCGGATCGCCTCGCCGAGCTCTGCGCGCTCTACGGCAGGAAATGACGTCGGGGCGGGTTATATGGGGGTCTTTCCAAGACGGAGATCGTCGATGATATCGGCGAATTCTTCTAGCGTGAATGCCTTGAGCGTGCTGATGGTGACGACTCCCTGCACCGTGAGGCCGAGGATGAAGTCCATGGCATCGCGGTCCTCAGGCGCGTCCCCGATGGCAACGAAATCGTATTCTCCCATGACGGGATAGATTTGCAGATTGCCCTTGCAGCACATGTCAAAAATCTGGTTCGCCCCATCGATCCACTTGATCGTGTTTTTCAGTTCATTCCTCCCTTTATCCGTCAGTTTCAACAGGAAAATGTACTTGGACATCCTTTTCATCCCACGATGCGCACCTTTGCACCCGGGGTATATGAAGGATTCGGGAGATCGGGAAACGGCATTCATTCCACTATGGGTCCGGTGGTCAGGGCGCCTTTCTATTACCGCAGGGTGTAGTTCAGGATGTCGAGATGGTCCATGATCAGGCGGGTGATCAGGAATCGCTCCCGGACAGTCTGCCGCCCCCGGCGCCCCACCTCCTCGCCGAGCCCGGGGTCATCGAGCACCTCGATGATGCGCTCGACAAATCCGTCTTCGTCCAGGGGGTCTACTAAAAATCCGTTCTCTCCGTCGGTAATCTGGGCCGGAATGCCCCCCACGTTGGAGGCGACGACCGGCCGCCCCTTCCAGAGCGCCTCGGTCACCGTGAGCCCGAACCCCTCGCGCAGCGACTTCTGGATGATGACGTCGGAACTCCGCTGCAGGGTATTGACCAGGATGTTGTTTTCGCTGGTGATCAGGATGATATCCCCCGCTTCCTCCCCGCCGTGCACGCCGGCAATGACGCACTCGGTCTCGGCCGTTTCCTCCGCTTCGATATCCGGGAACTGACCGCAGATACGCGTCGCCGCACCGCACTGCCGCTCGACATCATCGAAGATCCTCAACCCCTCGGGATCGTCCGACGCCATGCTCCCGCAGAGCACCAGCCGGCAGTCGACCTCTTCCTTGACTTTCCGATACACGCCGACAACCCCGCCCGGGTCTTTCCACTTGTCAAACCTCGAGATCTGCGTGATGATGGGTTTGTCGGTGGGGATCCCGAATTTCTCGAGGTACTTGTCGACGAGATCCTGCGGAAGGTCCTTGTTCTTCGGCGAGAGGGGATCGATTGCCGGGAGAACCACGCGCTGCTCGACGGGGAGATCCTCGCGGAGATATGCCTCGCTGGAGACGATCATCATGTCGTACCTGATGATGAACCCCTTGAGGTAGTCCCACACGCGGTTGTTGGGGTTGGTGAGGTCAACGTGGCAGCGCCAGATCCAGGGCTGCTTTTTTCGTTTGAACTTGATGAGCGGGAGCGGTTGGGGATCGTGCACGATCACGCAGTCGTGATCGATGTGGGTGTAGGTGGAAAAATCCCTGCTTGCTTCTTCGTAGAGCTGCTGCTTCATCGGGGTGAAGTGGATGGATTCGCCCTGTAGCGCATTATGGAATTTCTTGGTGATGCTGAAGAAATCGGGGTTGCCGTGAAAGATCCTCCATCCCATGTCGATGCCGACATCGTTCATGAGAGGAATGATCGACGATATCATTTCGGCCACGCCGCCCCCCTGGTAGGTGGAGTTGATGGCCATGATATGCTTGCCGTGAAGGCCTTTTGCATTCCGGTGGATCGCATGGAGTTCCTGGTCGCTGATGATCCCCCTGTACTCGTCAAGGCTGTTCAGGTTCACCTCCTCCTGCCGCAGTGCGGCATCGCATGAACAACCGGAATGCCGCGCTCACTGTCTCTTAAACGATTCCATCCATAAGAATGTGTCGGGGAAACCTACGTTGCGGACAGAATTCGTCTGTGCTCGCCGCATGTGGCGCATTCGGACAGCAGGTGCCGCACCTGGTCCAGCGACACCATACTGAACCGCGCCTTCGAGGGTTCGAGCCCGACCTTGATGGAATACGCGCTCGCCGGGAGCGCCCCGAAGAGGTATTCGTCGGTCCAGTCGTCGCCGAGGGCGAGAATGAAGTCCCATTCGGCCCGCGAGATCCAGTGCTGTGCGGCGCGTCCCTTGTTGATGCTGGCGTTTTTCACCTCGATGACCTTGTTGCCTTCGAGAATGTCGATACCCCGGTTGGCGGTGAAATCGATCAGGGTGTCCTTGAGCTCGATCGCCCGCGTGACGCCGAGTTCGGGGTCCGCCTTGCGGTAATGCCAGACCAGTGAGTAGGGTTTTACCTCCACAAAGGTGCCCGGGGTGCGCTCCACGAACCTCTCGAGCACGGGAAGGACCTCCACTTTCCAGTCGTCATCGAGCGCCTCGATCATCTCCCATGCACCGCCCCGCTCCCGTATCCAGATGCCGTGTTCGGCGATGAACCCCACATCAAATCCGCCGAACCACCGCTCGAGCGTCTCTTTGTCCCTGCCGCTGATAATCACCACCTCGTTGCCGGGTATCGCGATCAGGTTCTTCATAATTGTCGTTAATTCTCGATCAGGGACTGCTTTTTCGGGCCGGGCCGCGAAGGGAACCAGTGTCCCGTCATAGTCGAGCAGGATCAGCCGCGAATCGCTTGAGCGGTACTCCCCGAGGAGGCGGAAGCGCAGGTTCTGCGAAAGGAGGCGTGCTTCCAGCTCCATCTGGTGTTTCCTGACGGATCTCAGGCGCTGGAGGAAATCCTCCGCCCAGCGCTGGACATGGTAGCGCTGGAGCCGGTTCTGCATCCCCCGGTTGCGTTCGATCTGCTCCTGTTCGGGCATGGCGAGTGCGGTCTCGATGGCCTGCACGATCCCGTCCTCGTCAAAGGGGTTGACGATCACCGCCTCGCCCAGCTCCATCGCCGCTCCCGCCATTTCGCTGAGAATGAGCACGCCCCGTCCGTCCTCTTTCGTGGCGAGGTACTCCTTGGCCATCAGGTTCATGCCGTCGCGCAGCGGCGTCACCACGGCGACGTCGGCGGCATGGTAGAGTGCGACGAGATTTGAGAACGGGAGCACGTCGTAAAAGTACTGGATCGGCGTCCAGTCAAGGGTCCCGTATTTGCCCACGATGTTGCCGATCAGCTCGTCGACCTCTTTTTTCAGCGACTGGTACTGGGTCACGGTGGTCCGCGAGGGGACGGCAACCACGATCATCACCACCCTGCCCCGCCAGTCGGGATTCTTTTCTAAAAATACGTCGAACGCCTTGAGCCTCTGGGGGATGCCCTTGGTATAGTCGAGCCGGTCGAAGGAGAGCAGGATTTTCTGGTTGGCGTATTTTTTCCGTATCTGGTGGATCTCTCTGCGGACATCGCTCCGGTGCACCGATTCGGCAAACCGGGTATAATCGATGCCCATGGGAAAGGTATCTGCCCTGACAAGCCGGGTTCCCGCCTTGATCTCGCCATAGCTGTGCTCGTACCCCACCATCCTGCGGACACTGGTGAGGAAATGGCGGACATAGTCATAGGTATGGAACCCGACCAGATCCGCTCCCAGCAGGCCGCGGAGCAGCTCCTCCCGCCATGGCAGCATGCGGAAGAGTTCGTTGGAGGGAAACGGAATATGCAGGAAAAAGCCGATTGCGGCATCCGGGATACGCTCCCTGATCATCGCGGGAAGGAGCATCAGGTGGTAGTCATGGACCCAGATGGTATCGCCTTCCCGGTACTGCGCAACGACCGCATCGCAGAATCTCCTGTTCACCGAGCGGTATGCTTCCCAGGTACATGTGTTCCATGAACATAGCGACCTGAAATAGTGGAATAGCGGCCAGATGGTGGAATTGCAGAACCCCCCATAGTAGTGCTCGATCTCGTCTTCGGGAAGGTGAACGGCACGGCAGGCAATCTCCTCCAGCGACGCGTCAATCGCTTTCTTCTGCTGGTCGTCGAGGTGTTCCGACGGGATGCCCGACCATCCGATCCACGTGCAATCGTACGTGCTGTAAAATGAGCCAAGGCCTGTCGACAACCCCCCGACGCTCGGCTCAACGGTAACATTTCCGTCATCCAGGATGAGGTTCACCGGGAGACGGTTTGCAACAATAAGTATTCTCTGCATTGGCGGCAACTCAAAAACCGAAATTTCCGGCGATTATTGAATTTTTATGTTGCCATGATATTAATTATTTACCCTCTATATTATTGCACATATTTTTATCGACCTGCAGGCCCCGATCCCGGCCGGGACCATTCTCGTCGGCCTGCTGTCTATTCTTTGGAATTTATATTCTATGAAGGCGTACATAGCGCCATATGCACACGCCCGGCGCCGTTCGGCAGCAGTCTCGCATCCGATTGTCCGCAGCACATACTGGATACCCATGAACAACATCTGGATTCTTGCAGTAATTGTTGGATTGGTATGCCTCGTGCCCTCCGGGGCGGCAGCACCCGAAAGTCCGGTCTGTACATGGTACTTCACCGCCGTGGGATGCAGCAACTGTGCCGATATCGATCCCCTTGTGCTCGGTGACTGGCTGGAGACATACCCCGACCTCGTGGTGATCGAGTATGAACTCTATGAACACGCAGGGAACGCTCCCGTGTATGACCGGTTTATCGGGCAGTATAACCTCGAATACGGGATCCCGCTGTTTTTCATCTCCCCCGACTCTGCGCTGCGGGGCGTCCGCCAGATCACCCGGGAGGGTCCGACCGTGCTCAACGGGATCGACGGGGAAGTGGGCGTCCTGCACCTTGCCTCCTTGCGCATAGCTGAGCTCGAGGGCTCTCCGAAGATCTGGTGCAGGGATCGCATCCTGATCCGCTCGGGTGCGGGAGGCGATGATGCCCTTCTGCGGCAGGTGCTCGTCGCCGATGATGTCGGTGTGGCGCTCGAAGGGCACGTGGTTGCTCCCTGCGAGCCAGATGTCGTGAAACGGTCGGGAAGCGGGGTTGCCTTTGACCATGCGGTGCGGGTGGAAGGATGGATCGTCCAGTGGCGAGGGGCGCCACTGCGTGATCCCGTCTCGCCCGTATTGTCCGCACCGTCAGGCGAATCCCGCATGATGAATGGGACCGCACCGCCGCATACCCTCCCGAAAATCGTTGCCCTCGCCTTCGTCGATGCCGTCAACCCCTGCGCACTGGCCGTGCTTGCGCTCGTGCTGATGAGCGTCATGGCGAGCAGCGCCGGATCGCCCAGGAGGGTACTGTGGGCGGGGATTGCATTTTCGGCCGCCATATTTATCATGTATTTCATCTACGGCCTCGTCATCGTGAGCCTCTTTTCGCTTGCGGCTGAGGTGGCGGGGATGCGGCAGACGGCAGGCCTCATCCTCGGGTCATTCGCCATTCTGCTCGGGGCGGCGCAGCTGTACGATGCACGGGTCGCCGGAACCGGGAAGTCCGTCACCGGTATGCCCGAAGGATTCCGCTCCACCGTCAGCCGGCTCGTCGCTTCCATCTCCTCGGTTCCCGGGGCGTTCCTGATTGGGATGCTTGTCACGGTATTTCTCCTCCCCTGCACTATTGGGCCGTATATCATCGCCGGCGGCGTGCTCTCCCCCATGGGCCTCATTGCGACCCTTCCCTACCTGCTCCTGTACAACGCGATCTTTATCCTTCCCATGCTCGCCATCACGGCGGCAGCAGGGCTTGGGCTGGGCAGGACGGAACGGTTTTCGGCGTGGAGGAAAAAGCACCTACGGGCCATCCACGCTCTCTCCGGCGTCATCATGCTCGTCTTCGGGTTCGGGCTCGTAACCGGGTTGTTCTAAGCGGTGCGGGGCCGCAGGTCTACCCGAGCATCGCCTCCAGATCCCGGCACACGGCGGGCAGTATGCGGTCCCATTTCTCCCTGCCGAGGGCCCGCAGGAGGGCATCAGCCCGTGCCTTGATCGCCTCGATCTCCGCAGGCCCCCGGAGGGCGATGGTGGCGAGCAGGGTGCCGGTGGTCGTGCGAAACCGCTGCGAATACCATTCCATCCTGCCGATTTCATCGATGACGATATATGGATGCTCCGGTGCATTGAGGCGGATCGCCCCGAGAAACGCCTCGAATCCCTCCACATCGACCCCGTACTTCCCGACCCTGCAGGGGCCCCCGATGCGGGTGTGGGCGAGGAGGCCCCGGCCCCCCTCAAATCCCACGAGGGCGAATCCCGCTCTTCTTCCCTCTTCTCTGATCTCTTCGGTGTAGAACCCGCCGAAGGGCCGCCCTGCAAACGCTTCTGCAACGCGCGTGATGAGGGTCGTCTTGCCTGAACCCGGCGGTCCCGTGACGAGCAGGTTGGTGCGGGCGACCATGGTCTTCCGGCACGAGGGTGCGGCGCATCCATGCATAGCCTTTTTGTCCGGACGCACTCACGTCAGCTGCCGCCGGCAAGCAGTGCGACGATCTCCTCAAGTACCATTTCCGTCGCCTGTTTGTCCAGCGGCTGGTTGTCGTTGCCGCATTTCGGCGAATAGATGCACCCGGGGCACCCGTCGTCGCAGGGGCACTCCCGCACCACGGCGAGGGCGGCGGCGGCGATCGCCTCGAAGAGCGCGTATCCCTTCTCCGCAAGCCCGATCCCCCCTTCGACCCCGTCGTAGATCAAAATGGCGGGGGAACCGGTCGAAGGGAACCACGACGATGAAAACCCCCCGATGTCCCGCCGGTCGCAGAGCACGAGGGAAGGCATGATGCCGATGAGTGCATGCTCGGCGCCGTGGAGCCCGCCCGCGAGGTGAAGGCCGGCGCGGGCGAGACGGTCGCATACCGTTTCGGGGATGGTGCACCAGACCCCCTTCGTGGCAAACCGGAGCGGGGGGAGATCGAGCGGTTCGGTTGCGATCACCCGGTCGTACCGTTTGATGCGGTACGAAACCGTGTGCTCCACCACCTCCACGTCGCCGAACACGAGGCCGAGACCACCGGCGTCCCTGCGAAACCGCCCGGCGATGATCCTCGCCTCGATGGTGGTCAGGGGTTCGGTGGAGAGATCGGTCTCCTCCTTTCTCAGGCGTATGCGGTGGGCTTCGACATCGAGGTCGTCGACGAGGTATGTCTCTCCCTGGTGCAGGAACACGGCGCCCGGGTGCGCCTCCCGAAACGCCTGCGACCGGTCTATGGTCTCGAGCACGGATCCGTTGCACAGAACGCGGTAGGTCTCCCCGGACCCCGACCCGAGACCGACCGCTTCGGTCGCTCGTCCCCGTCCTGCATAGATCCACCGCCCCTTGCTCATCCTGAGCAGGTACTGCGCCTCGAGCGCGCCGGCGATCTCTGCCGATCCGTCCCCGAAATAGCGTGCACAGTCGGCGGCAGCAAGTGGGGCCTCGGCCGCGGCGCAGAGCAGGTGACCGGCGACGATGTAGGGGTTTGCCAAATCGATGATGGCATGCTCGCTCGCGCCTTCGAACAGCGCGCCCGGGTGGTGCATGAAGAACTGGTCGAGGGGGTTATGGGAAGCGACCAGGGCGGCGAAGGACCCGTCATTCCGCCTGCCGGCGCGCCCTGCCTGCTGCCGGGTCGCCATGATCGATCCCGGATACCCGGCGATGATCACCGCGTCGAGTGTGCCGACATCGATTCCCACCTCAAGTGCGTTCGTCGACACGAGCCCCCGTATATGCCCGCATTTCAGGTTCTCCTCGAGTTCCCGTCTTGTCCCGGGTAGGTACCCGGCCCGGTAGGCGGCGAGCGCCGCCCCCTCCTCTCCCGCCGTCACGAGTGCTGCGCGCGTATGGAGGGCGAGCAGTTCGGCGTGTTTTCTCGAGGTGGTGAAGCAGAGTGCCTGCAGGCCGTGCTGAATGCACCGGGCGAGAAGATCGCGGGCAGCCCGGTGAGTGGAGCCCTCTCCCGCCCCCTCTGAATACGGGTTGCAGAGGAGAAACTGCGTCTCCCCGCGGGGCGATCCGTCGTCGTCGATCACCGTCACTGGCATCCCGCAGAGGCGGCAGGCGAATTCGCCCGGGTTTGCCACCGTGGCCGTGGAGAGCACGAACTGCGGCGTCCCGCCGTGGAGGTGGGCGATGCGCAGCAGCCGTCGCAGGAGGAACGCCGCGTGGGAACCGAACACGCCCCGGTAGCGGTGCGCCTCGTCGATGACCACGAACCGCAGGCGGGAAAAGAACGTCCGCCACCGATCGTGCCACGGGAGAATCTGGTGGAGCTCGTGGGGGTTGGAGAGCAGGATCCTCGCCCGCTCCCGTAGTGCGGGCCGCCGCGAGCGCGGCGTGTCGCCATCGTAGACCGCGCACCCCGTGGTGATGCCGGTGTACTGCTCGATCTCCCGGATCCCCTTCAGCTGGTCGTGGGCCAAAGCCTTGGTCGGGTAGAGGTAGAGTGCAGTTGCATCCGGGTGTTGTACGAGGCGTTCGAAGACGGGTAGGTTGAAGGCGAGGCTCTTTCCCGAGGCAGTTGCGGTGGTCATGATAACGGATCTGCCCTCCCGGATCGCCTCGATGGCGGCGCACTGGTGGGAGTACAGGCGTATCCTGCGGCGGGCGAGATAGGCTTCGAGCGGTTCGGGGAGTGGCGGTACGAGCGATCCGAAGACCGCCTCCCGTGCGGGAGTCACTTCGATGTGCGCGATGCTCCGGCGCGTCTCCTGGTGCTGTTCAAGTGCGGCCAAGAGATCAGGGATTGCCATACCATTCCTCGAAAAGGCGCTGGAAAAGGCGGGCGAGGGTGACCACGTCCTGCCGGTTGTGTTCGACGATGGGGATGAGGGGGCCCGGGTTGCCGGTCTTCAGGTATGTCGCGTAGAATTCCGGGACCATGGCGGACGGGACGTCATCCGTCCGCCGGGCACCATGCATCAGGTGCTCGAGTGTCTGCAGCCTGCAGTCCGGCAGATCGTGTTTCCACCGCCGCCGTGCAAAATGGAGCAGATCGTAGTGGGAGATGCCGGCCACGCCCGGATGGCCGTAGTAGGCCCTGCGGTCGTTAAAATAGGGCAGGTCGAAGGACCGCCCGTTGAAGGTGACGAGCGCGGTGCGGTCACGCTGGACGTGGGCGCATGTCGCGAGGATGGCGGCCTCCTCCTCGGCGATATCGCGCAGCAGGTACTGGCACACTTCGATCTCCCCACCTGCAATTCTTCCTGCACCGAACAGGATGATCGGCCGGGAAAAGAGCCCGAGGGTCTCGATATCGAAAAAGAGAAAATCCTCGATGGCATGAAAGGCCGAGAGCCCGAGGAGGCGCGGGTGCGAGGCGGGGTACCGGTGCATGACCATGCGCCTCATCTCGCCGGGATCCGACCGGTCCAGAAGCGCGAGACCCCGGGCGTGCGCGCGATACCGGGGATGGCTGCAGAGATCGTGGAGGGTCGCATAGCCCCTCCTCCTCAGTCTGGCTTCGATTTTCGGTCCGATTCCGCAAACGAGGGTGAGATCGGAGGAGAGCCGTTCGCGGATGCGGTGCGGGTCCGGTACCCGCAGATCTATCTGCTCGCGGCTCGTGATTTTATAGCAAGCACCGCAGGGGGTATCGATCTCGGCGCCGCAGAACAGCTCCTCGAGCGTTCGGCCAGCATGGTGCTCGGCAAGGGTCTGTTTCAGCCGCACCGCGCGTGCATACTCCGAGGAAAACAGGCAGGAACCTGCAAAGCCGACTGCGAAAATGTTTCCGTCGCGGGCGACCTCGTATTCCTGCTGGCTGTCGATACGCTGCCGCCAGCTGTCGGCGACGGTGGTGACAAGGGGCCCCGTTCCCATGGCTCTGCAAGGAGAGTTCTGCGGGAGTATGCACAACAATCGTGGGCGTGTGGTGTGAAAGTGTTCCCTCCTGCGTTCGGCGGAAAGACGCGGAAATATCGGAAAAACCATATCCGCCGAAAAAGACCTGAAAGGTACAGGAACAATGGGAATGAAATCACACACCTGCATCGCAGTATGCATCCTATTTCTGGCGCTGACGCTGGGGGGAGGCTGCCTCGAGGCCGTGCTCGGTTCCTGCCCGCCGGCCGAGTACCCGCGCATCGTTCCTGCAGATCTGGCTGGCCCCATGCAGCCTGCGACCTTTTCGTACCGGTTTATGAACGATGCGGTAACCGTCACCGTCCCTCTCGACGCAGGCATCTACGAGGGCGCTCGAAACGCGGATAAGTTTGCGTATCTCTTCGAGGATCTGGAGGAGGAGGAATGGCTTGCCGGGTACTACCGGGCGTTTGTATTTGATGAACATCTCGACGGCCTGTTTGCCGGTCTGCACGACGCCTTCGCATCCGTCCGGACCACGATGGACCTTGACGATGACGAATGTCTTGAACTCATGGCGGTGTTCGTCCAGTCTCTCCCCTACGAGAGCGATGATGCAGCCGGAGAACCCCGGTTCCCCATCGAGACGATCGCGGACGGGAGGGGCGACTGCGATGACAAAAGCATTCTCCTTGCCGGCCTGCTCGCCCGGGAAGGCTACGACGTCGTGCTGCTCTTTTTTAAGCCCGAACAGCACATGGCAGTCGGCGTGCGGGCCGACGGGTGCTCGTACGGCACGACGGGCTATGCGTTTATCGAGACCACCAATGTCAGTTTTGTGGGCGTGGCTCCTGCCGCGCTGGAGGACGGGCTGGCGATCAGCTCCGATCCGGTCGTGATCCGGATCGGGGAAGGGATGAAGGGGTACGGGAGGTGTGACCAGACGGCGTATATCGACGCTGCGCTGCATGACGTACTGGACCGGATTGCATCCGGAGAACCGGACCTCCGGCGTGCACACGATGACCTGGCGGCGGCGTATGCGTCCCTCGAGGAGCTAAGAACGAGAATGGATACGCTTGCGGCGTCGGGGAGAATCGGGGAGTACAACAGTCTCGTCCCTGACTACAACCGGCAGGTGCAGGAGTATAATGAACAGCTGGAGGAGGTGTCCGGGCGCCAGAATGAATACAATCGAACCATCGAGGTGTACAACTACATCATCACCCACCCGCACGACCGTACGGGGACCTATGCGTGGCTGAGGGAGCATGCCTGAGGTTGGGTGCCCCCTGGGTGGCGAGCCGGTCGTGCCGCCCGCATGCGCAGATCAGTTCCCATGCACGGGCGTTTTCCTGCCGGCCCGCGGCAACGAACGGCAGCATTCCTTCGACATCTGGTTGTTTCTGATGATCTGCGGGTGGCGTGATGCCCGTTCTGCAAGATGTGTGAACGTCTCGAACATAGAATGAAACAGAGATATCCGAATATATGGCACTGTTCCGTGCGAGGGGCGAAAGTAATCACCGCCGCAGGATCGAGCAGGGCCCTGCCCCCCGCTCGAGTCACTCTTCGGACGCTTCCTCCCGAACGAACCATTATTATCAGGTATTGCCAAATGAATCATGGATTTTTAGATGGATGCCCTGACGACACCCATCCTGTCAGGATTCATTTCTAAAAGATGCGAGCTGGTCTGATGTTACGAATCGAGGATCTTCACGTGGAAATTGGGGGCAAGGAGGTGCTCCACGACATCAACCTCCACATCGGCGAGGGAGAGACCCACGTGCTCATGGGGCCGAACGGCTCCGGAAAAACCACCCTTATCCGGACGATCATGGGGTTTGGCGATTACCATGTCACCCGGGGAGCCATTCTGTACAGGGGCAGGGATATCACCAACCTCCCCATTCACGAACGGGCACGCTACGGGATAGGGCTCATGTTCCAGCGCCCTCCGACGATCGCCGGTCTCAAGCTCGGAAAAATGCTGGTCGCCACGTCCGGGAACCGGCCCGAAGAGGTTGCCGAATACGCCGCAGCCATGAACATGGCGGAGTTTCTCGACCGTGACATCAACGCTGGATTCTCGGGCGGCGAGATCAAGCGCAGCGAGGTGCTCCAGCTCATGATCCAGCAGCCCGATTTCGTGATGCTGGATGAGCCCGAAAGCGGGGTCGATCTGGAAAACATCTCTCTCATCGGGTCGGCTATCGCCAAACTCCTCGAAAAGGACCGCCATATCGTCAGCCGTCATAAAAGCGGCCTTATCATCACCCATACCGGCTACATCCTCGACTATATCGAGACCGATGGCGGGCACATGCTGTGCGACGGGGAGATCCGGTGCCACGGGAACGCGCGGGAGATGCTCCAGCTGATCAAGGCAAAGGGGTACCGGGAGTGCATCGAATGCAAAAAAATATAGAGGAACTGGAGTCACTGTCCGCCGAGGATAAAAAGCGCCTCGCGATTACCGGTCTTGAAGTGGATTCCCTCAACAGGTGCGGCAGCTTCTTCCAGATCGACCAGGAAATTGTCTATTCGTCATGCGAATACGAGGGTATCGAGATACTCACACTTGAAGGGGCGCTGGCAAAGTACGCATGGATGGAGCAGTATTACTGGAAGCTCGTGGAGAAGGACAGGGACGAGTACACGCGCTATGTTGCAGACCAGTCGCATCCCAAGGGATACGTGGTCATCGCGAAGAAGGGCAGCAAAAATATCCTTCCCCTGCAGACCTGCCTGTTCCTCGCCCACGAATCGATCCAGCATGTCCACAATATCATCATCGCCGAAGAAGGCGCCGAACTTCACCTGATCAGCGGGTGCGCGAGCAGTGCGAGCACGGAGCATGGCGCGCACTACGGGGTCACCGAATTTTACGTGGGCAGGAACGCCCGGATCAGCACGACCATGATCCACACGTGGGGCAGGGAGATCGAGGTCTATCCGCGCAGCGCGGCGAGGGTCGAGGAGAACGGCACCTTTCTCTCCAATTATGTCGCCATGAGCCCGGTGAAGAACGTGCAGATGTACCCCGTTGCCGAGCTCGTGGGAGAAGGGGCAGTTGCACGGTTCAACAGCGTGGTCGTTGCCTTGCCGGGCTCCTGTCTCGACCTCGGGTCGCGGGCGATCCTCTCGGCGAAGGATACCAGCGCAGAGCTGATCTCGCGCGCCATCACCCGGGGCGGGACGGTGATCGCCCGCGCCCACATCCTCGGCGAGGTGGAGGATACAAAGGGCCATATCGAGTGCAAGGGCCTCATCCTCGAGGACGGGATCATCCACGCCATCCCGGAGATCGAGGGGTGGGTGACCGGCACCGAGCTCTCCCATGAAGCCGCTGTGGGGAAGATCGCCCGCGAGGAGATCGAATACCTGATGTCGCGCGGGCTGGACGAGGATGAAGCCACCGCCACCATCATCAGGGGCTTTCTCGATGTGAAGATCGAGGGCCTTCCCGACATGCTCCAGAAGCAGATCGACGCTGCAATTGATGCCGCTGAATCAGGGTTCTGATGTGCAATGGATGAGGAAGAGTATACCCGGGCCCGCCGGAGGATGGTGGAGCGCCAGATCGAGGCGCGCGGGATCAGTGATCCGCGTATCCTGAAGGCGATGGAAGAGATCCCCCGTCATCTCTTTGTGCCGGAGACCTACCGTTCCGCAGCCTACGATGACGGCCCCCTCCCCATCGGGCACGGGCAGACCATCTCTCAGCCCTATATAGTCGCCCTGATGACCGATATGCTGGATATCGGTCCGGATGACCGGGTGCTGGAGATCGGGGCGGGGAGCGGCTACCAGGCGGCAATTCTCGGGCGGCTTGCCCGGGAGGTGGTCACCGTCGAGCGCCTCCCCGACATCGCCGCCCTCGCGCGCCGGAACCTCGGGACGGTCGGGGTGTCGAATGTCATGGTCGTGGAGGGAAACGGCACGCTCGGGTATGCGGATCGTGCGCCCTACCAGGGGATTATCGTCACCGCGGCAGCGCCCGATGTGCCCCGGCCGCTCATCGACCAGCTGGCCGAAGGGGGGCGTCTCGTCGCTCCCGTGGGCAGCAAAGGACTGCAGGTGCTGGAAAAAGTGGTGAAAAAAGATGGCCGGATTATCAGGACATCCCACGGCGGGGTGATGTTCGTCCCCCTCATCGGTGACCATGGGTGGGAGGAGTGACCGGGGGTGCCGCGTGATGCCGCGTCGTTTCCTGATGGAGGTGTGTCTGCCGGTATCCCCCGCCGCTGCAGAGGCAAAGGGATATTTATCACCCCGTTGAAATATTTTTTAGCGGATTTTTTGCTGGAGGGACCACGATTATTCATGTACTGATGGTTGACGATGAGGAGGTGCTGCTCGTCGTCGCCAAGGTGTTTCTGGAACGTTCCGGTGATATGAAAGTAGATACCGTCCAGTCGGCCGCCGAAGCGATGAGAAAACTCGATCATGCCTCGTACGACGTCATCATCGCCGATTACGAGATGCCCCGGATGGACGGGATCACCTTCCTCAAAGCGGTGCGCGCCAGGTATCCCAGCATCCCGTTCGGGATTTTTACCGGGAAGGGACGAGAATGGGTGGTAATCGAAGCGCTGAACAGCGGTGCCGATTTTTATCTGAAAAAGGGCGGCGATCCCAAGGCCGAGTTTGCGGAACTGATGCATAAAATCCGCCGAGCCGTCGAGCGGAAAGACACCCTCGAGCAGCTGAAGGGCATCCAGGAACGGATGGAATTTGCCGAAACCATTGTAGAAACACTGCAGATCCCCCTGTTCGTCGTAAACGAGGCCATGCAGCTGGTCCGGGCGAACCGCGCCTTCTACCAGGCGCTTGATATCGCCCCGGAAAAAGCGCAGGGAGAAATTATTTTCGACATTGGAGATGGTGTGTGGAATATCCCGGAACTCCGAGAGCTGCTTGAGGCGATACTGGAGGAGGAGGCCGAGTGCCAGGCGGTGAATATCACTTCGAGCATCGATGGGATGAGCAGGAGCCTGCGCCTGACCGGCTGGGAGCTCGAGCAGGATCCCGGGAAAGATCGCTGCGTGCTGGTCGCCGTTCAGGACGTGCCCATCTCTTCATTATGATCGTCACCTCGCCGGCCATTCTTCCGTCATGCACCCGGGTATTCGTGCCGGACGGCACCGCCGGTGATCATTGTTATATCGCCTGAGGGCGACCACGCAAGAGGATTGTGGAACGAAATGACCTATATCGATATTACCCGAGACCTCGGGGAGCACACGCCAATGTACCCGGGTGATACCCCGTTTTCCATGGAGCGCATCGACAAGGAGAATTACACCACGCATGCGCTGTCCCTCGGCACCCATACCGGAACCCATATCGATGCCCCCGCCCATTTCATCGCGGGAGGGCGGACCGTGGATGCACTCGCTCTCTCCACGCTCATCGGGAATGCATG
This sequence comes from Methanoculleus sp., assembly GCA_011048835.1. Lineage (GTDB taxonomy): Archaea > Halobacteriota > Methanomicrobia > Methanomicrobiales > Methanomicrobiaceae > DSDF01. Next base: position 36,862 of record DSDF01000045.1, read on the forward strand.
GGTGGCTGACCTCTCGGGCGAAGGGCCGGCGCTTCTGCCCCGCCATTTCGCCTCCTGCCCTGAGGGCATGGAAAGGGTGCTCGTGAAAACCTCGTTTTCCGGCCAGCAGGCCTTTTCTGCCGACTATCCCTCTCTCTCGCATGATGCGGCGGAGTACCTGGCATCCCGCGGAATCCTGCTGATCGGCGTCGACACCCCGTCGGTGGAGGCATTCTCGGGCGATGGATCGCTCCACCGCTTCCTCCTCGGACGCAACATCATCGTGATTGAACTGCTGGACCTCTCGGCAGTACAGGAGGGACAGTACTGCATGATCGCGCTTCCCCTCCGCCTTGCCGGGCTCGACGGGGCTCCCGCCCGGGTGGTGCTTCGCGCAGGGAGTGGTGGGTAAATGACGGTGATGGAAGAGGCCCGGGACGCGTTTCAACAATCCGTATGCGGCACCGGGTGCGATGACGGGATGGTTGTCCTGCGACGCTGCCCGGACGCCCCGACCTGCCAGTACCAGCAGGGGGCCTGTATCGAGGCGGTCTATGGCGGAAAGAACGCCCAGGTCGCTTCAAATTATCCTATTTCCGCCTCGACCAGGGTTTCGTTTCTCTTCGGGGCGCAGTTCGACAGCCCGCAGAAGAGAACGGCGGCAGCCGCCATCATGAACGTAGTGATGAATTTTCTCTGCCTTGCGAGAATATCCCGGTCCTGCCTTCCGGCATCGTTCGATCCCTGCCGGTCGTACCTTGAGGACGAGCTTCGGGGGATGCGGGTATTCTGTTCGGGGTTTCGTGACAGGCCAACCGGCACACTCGGCCTCGACGTGGTGGATGACCCCGAACACGCCGATGTCCTGTTAATCTCCGGCAACGGGGTGTTCTCCGGGCAGGGTCTTGCTATTCTCGAGCGCTACCGTACAAACCGCAGGATCATCATGGTCGGGCCGGAGACGGCAGCGGCTGCAGCGCTCCTCAAAATCGAGCACTGGTGCCCCTTTGGCCGCCAGTGAAATGGGGATTGCCCTCCCCATGTACGTACCCTGCGGGTTTCTTCGGTAGCCGGCATAAAAAAATCGTGCGCAACCGGGGATGGCGGTGTCTCGCGGGGATCATTTATTTCTTCATCCTGAGAGATGTTCATCTATGCTCTTCGGCTCATCCGGGATACGCGCACTGTACGACCGATCGCTTCTGGATCGTGCGCTTGCGGTCGGATCAGCAGTCGGCATGCGGGCCGGACGGGTCGTTCTGGGCAGGGATACCCGCACGACGGGCCCAATCCTCGCGCATGCCTTTTCTGCAGGCGTCCTTTCCTCAGGGGGGGATGTGCTTGACGGTACTATCGCACCCACGCCCACGGTCGCCTTCGCGACCCGCCATGCCGGTGCCGGCTGCACGATCACCGCATCGCATAATCCCGAACCCTATAACGGGATGAAGCTCGTCAACCCCGATGGTTCCGCATTCACCAGAGCGCAGCAGGTTAGTGTCGAGCGGGAGATAGCAGAGCGGCACTGGCAGGACTGGAAATCGCAGGGACGCTTCGCTGCAGCAGACATCATCTCCCCTCACCGGGAATCGATACTGCGTTCCGTCGCTCCTGAAGGAGAATTGTCGGTGGTCCTCGACTGCGGCAACGGTGCGGGGAGCAGGATCACCCCCGATCTGCTCGGTGCGGCCGGGATCCGGGTGTTCTGCCTGAATTGCAATATCAACGGAACATTCGCCCGCCCTTCCGAGCCGCTGGAGACAAACCTCCCCTATATCGGCGAGATGATCCGGGCATGCAATGCAGCTGCGGGCATCGTCCATGATGGCGATGCAGACCGCATGATGGCGTTCGACGGGCGGGGACGGTTTATAAGCGGCGACCACCTGCTGATGCTGTTCGCCCGCTACCTTGGCGCACAACGCGTGGTGACCACGGTCGATGCCTCGATGGCCATCGACGAGATTGCGGAGGTGCAGCGCACCCCGGTGGGTGACAGTTACGTCTCCGAGCATCTCCTTTCCTGGGGTGATTTCGGCGGCGAACCCTCGGGAAGCTGGATTTTCCCGGATCACACGCTGTGCCCGGACGGCATCTATGCGGCAGCCCTTTTCGCCCGGATCGCCTCCGAGTGGGATGTCGCCGCAGAAGTCGATGCCATGCCGCGATACCCGATCGTCCGTACCTCCTTTCCTGTCGCAGACCCGCACACCCTCCTTCGCCAGCTGGGGGCCGAGGTGCCGACCGACGGGATCCGCATCGAGGAGGAGGACGGATGGTGCCTTATTCGGGCGAGCGGCACCGAGCCCAAGGTCCGTATCACCGCAGAGGGGAAGACAAAGGCGATCGCCGAGACGATGGCGGATAGAGGCCATACAATGGTGAAACAAGTGCAATAATCCTGTGGAGCGCAATGACAATGCAGTGTGTGATACTTGCAGCAGGCGAGGGCAAACGGATGCGGCCCCTGACCGCGTCACGGCCCAAGGTAATGCTTCCCGTGGCGAACAGGCCGATGATCGAGCACCTCATCATCGCCGCGCGGGAATGCGGGATTGAGGATTTCATTCTCGTCGTGGGATACGGCGAACAGGAGATCAGGAAGTACTTCGGCGACGGGGCGTCAAAGGATGTGTCCATCCATTACGTCACCCAGCGCCAGCAGCTCGGCACCGCGGACGCACTCCGGGCTGCCGAGCCCCTCATCCGGGGACGGTTCCTGCTCATGAACGGGGACATGATCCTCAAAGCCGGGGATATCAAGGCAATCTGTGACCGAAATGCCCCCTGCGTGGGAATTTTCCCTGGCACCCATCCCGAGCGGTTCGGCGTGGTTACGGTGGATGGAGACCGCGTGACAGGACTCGTGGAAAAATCATCGAAACCGCCGAGCAATCTCATCAACGCAGGCGTCTATCTCTTCGAAAAGAGCATCTTCGACCTCCTCCCGGGGCTGAAGATCTCGGAGCGCGGTGAATACGAGCTCACCGACGCCCTCTTCCAGTATATCGAGGACGGGGGGCTGGCCGCGCACCGGTTGTCGTTCTGGCTGGATATCGGCGCCCCCTGGAATCTCATCGATGCAAACGAGGTGATGATGAAGGACCTGCAAACCGATGTTCTGGGTGAGATTGAAGAGGGCGTATTTATTTCAGGTCCGGTTTCCCTCGGAAAGGGGAGCGTTATCAAATCGGGCACCTGCATCGAAGGGCCCTGCACGATAGGTGAAGACTGTAGGATCGGGCCCCACGCATATCTCAGGGGGTCGACGGCAATCGGGAGCGGCTGCCACATCGGCCACTCCACGGAGATTAAAAATTCCGTCATCCTCTCGGGAACAAAGATCCCTCATTTCAACTATATCGGGGACTCCGTGATCGGCAGCGGCTGCAATTTCGGGGCGGGAACAAAAATCGCCAACCTGAGGCACGACCATACTATTATAAAATCCGGTGGATATATTACGGGGAGAAAAAAATTCGGTGCAGTAATTGGCGACAATGTGCAGTTCGGCATCAACTGCTCAATCAACGTGGGCTGTGTGGTGGGGAGCGGGGTGAAGGTGGCCCCCCACCAGCATATCCACGGAACCATCGCAGACAACACGACAATCCGGTAAGGGAGAACCATGCAGGCAGTAATTCTGGCAGGAGGCGAGGGATCGCGGCTTCGGCCGCTCACCCTGAGCAGACCGAAGGCAATGATTCCGCTGGCAAACCGGCCTATCATCGACTATGTCATTCAGGCGCTGATTGAAAATGGCATACGAGACATCATCGTTGTCGTCGGGTACCGCAAGGAGCATGTCATCCGTCATCTCAACCGGTTTGATATACCGATACGCATTGTCGTGCAGAGAAAGCAGCTCGGTCCCGCCCATGCCCTCAGGTGCGCCGAGGCGGCGCTATCGGGTGACTTCATCCTGCTGCCCGGAGACAATTATATCGATGCTGCCTCGATCGGCAAAATAAAAAAAGAGCCCTCTTCACTGCTGATCAAGGAGCATCCATATCCCTCGAACTTTGGGGTTGTCTCAATCCGGGAGGGTTTCGTGACCGGCATTGTGGAAAAACCCGTCTACTCCCCCCGCGTTACCGTCAGCACAGGCATCTATCACCTGAAACAGGACATTTTTTCATATCTCCTCGAGGGAGATGAGATTCCGGACGCCATTGTGTCGATGATTGCGGACGGGTACAAATTCCGGGCCGTTCCCGCTGACCAGTGGCACGACGCGGTCTATCCGTGGGATCTCCTCGGCATCAATTCGCGGGTCATGAAATCGGGTCCTCCCCTGAAAAGCGGAACTATCGATGGGATGTCGACGATCCGGGGCACTGTCAGGGTTGGAGAGGGAACGGAGATCGGGCCGAACTCGACCATTCTCGGCCCGGTGATCATCGGCGAGAGCTGTGATATCGGTCCCAATACCTGCATCATGCCCAATACCAGCATCGGGTCGCGGGTGCATATCGAACCGTTCACCTTCCTCGAAAATTCGATTCTCATGGACGACGTAAGGATCGGCTCCCATTCCCGCTGCGTTGATGCGGTGGTGGGAGAGGGGGCGAGGCTTGCCAACCAGACCACCATCAGAACGGGCAATTACCGTTTCGAAGTGGACGGGAAGTTGCTCGGTGGGAAATTCGGGGCGATTCTTGGCGAACGGGTTACGTCTGCTCCCTTTACCGTGCTACACCATTGCATCGTGGGCAACTATGTGTCGATTGAAGAAGGACGAACGCTCTCGGGCACCATTCAGGATCATGTCGTGGTGAAGTAACATGTGCGGCATTGTCGGGTATATCGGGATCAGGGAGGCGGCGCCCGTCATTGTGGAGGGCTTGAAACGTCTCGAGTATCGCGGCTACGATTCGTTCGGCATCGCCACCCTCAACCGGACGCTGTCAACGATGAAGAAGTGCGGCCGGATCTCCGAAAACGAGCATTGTGCGGTCGATCTTTGCGGGAAGATCGGGATAGGCCACACCCGCTGGGCGACGCACGGGAAGCCCGATGATCTCAATGCGCACCCGCACACCGATTGCACGGGGAGCATCGCGGTGGTGCATAACGGCATCATCGAGAATTACGCGGAGCTCAAACGCGCATTGCGAGAACGGGGGCATGTATTCTCTTCTGAGACGGATACCGAAGTCATCGCCCATCTGATCGAGGAGCACTACGCGGGAGACCTGTTCGATGCAGTCAGGGCAGCTCTTGCGCACCTCGAGGGGTCGTACGCCGTCCTTGCCCTGGCGAAAGATGACCCCCGCATCATCGCCGCCCGCAATGCAAGCCCCCTCGTGATCGGGATCGGCGATGGCGAGCTGCTGGCCGCCTCCGATGTGACGCCCCTCCTCGATCATACCCGGCAGGTCATCTTCCTCGAGGACGGGGACACCGCCACCATCACGCCCGGGCAGGTCACCATCTGGAACGGCAGTGGCCCTGTCGAGCGGCCCGTGAGCATGGTCGAATGGGACGTTGAGAGTGCCAAAAAGGGCGGGTTTGAGCATTTCATGATAAAGGAGATCTATGAGCAGCCGGACGTCTTCTTCGATACCGCCTCATCGATCAAGGACGGCGAGATCATCGACGCCCTGCGGGAGTGCGGGGGCATGACCCTCGTCTCCTGCGGCACCTCCTACCACGCGGCATTGATCTTTCGCTATCTCGCTGAAAAGATTTGTTCCATCCCCGTGCGGGTCGAACTCGCGTCCGAGTTCAAGTACTACGCCCCGCCTCTCCGGGGAATGGTCGTCGGCGTCACCCAGTCGGGGGAGACCGCGGACACCATCGCCGCCCTCAAAAAAGCGCGCCAGTTCAACTGCACGACCCTGGGGATCACCAATGTTCTGGACAGTTCGGTCACCCGCATCGCCGACCACACGATGTACACGCGTGCGGGCCCCGAGATCAGCGTTGCCGCAACGAAATCGTTTATCGCCCAGCTGGCAGTGTTCCTGCAGATTATCAATCTCCTGCAGGAAAACCGGTACGAAGAGGAGATGGCCATGGTCCACCGGCAGATTGAGGACTGTCTCTTGCTCGATCTGGTCGAGGCGGTCGAGATATGCGGGCGGGCCGACCACGTTTTTTTCGTCGGCCGCGGGCCGTATTACCCCGTCGCCCTCGAGGGCGCCCTGAAACTGAAGGAGATTTCCTATATCCACGCGGAGGGGTATGCTGCAGGAGAACTGAAACACGGCCCCTTTGCACTGCTCTCGGAGAAGACCCCGGTGATCGCGCTCTGCCTCCCCGGGGAGAGCTACGCGGTCATGCTCTCGAATATCAAGGAGATGAAGGCCCGGAGCGCCCCTATTATCGCCATCGGCGTCGAAGGCGATCGTGAGCTCGGAGAGATCGTCGATATCCTGATCGGTTTGCCGAAATGTCGGCTCTTCGGGGGGATTTTGATGAGTTCGGTGGTGCTGCAGCTGCTCGCGTATCACACGGCAAGGATGCTGGGCCGCGATATCGACAAACCGAGGAATCTGGCAAAGAGCGTGACGGTGGAATGAGGATTCTTTTTATCGCCACGCCCCCCATCTGTACCTGGAGAGCGGCAAACCCGGCATAATCGGCATAGGATCGGCCGGTCTACGAGAGAAAGAGGCAGCAACATGGTGTCCGGGTATGCAGTCATGATCGTCGGTTTCGTGTTTGCGGGGGTTGCGCTCATCCCGTATGCGGTCTTCCTTGCAGGCATCATGTTCGGGAAAAAATCCCAAACTACTGTTCTTCGCGAAGATTTGCCCCCGATCTGCATTATCATGGCAGCAAACAACGAAGCGGATGTGATCGCAGAACGCTTGAACAACATTCTCGCCTCGTCATATCCCCCGGATCGCTACGAGATTCTCGTGGTCGATGATTGCTCGTCTGATGCCACTGCCGCAATTGCACGCGGTGTGCTCGACCGGGCGGGTGTGCAGTACACGATCCTCGCGAATGAAAATCGTTCGGGAACCAACCGTTCGTACAACCGCGCCATGCGTTCGGCAGCTCACGAGATCATCGTCACGACCGATGCCAACAAATTTTTCGCACCCGACGCGCTCTCGCTCGTGGTATCCCGCCTGGTCTCGAATGACGAGATCGGCGCCGTCTGCGGCGACCAGAGGCCTCTGTGCGGAGGACAGGAAAACCGGGTGCGAGGAATGGAGGCGGAATACCGGAACATATACGGCAGGATGTGTGACTGGGAGAGTGTGATCGACTCGACGTACAATTTCAACGGCCCGCTGGTGGCATTCAGACGATCCGCCATCCCGTATATCGAAGAGCGGTGCGGCGCTGATGATGCGAACACTGCGTTCGCCGCGATCCGGAACGGGTATCGCGCCGTCTATGAAACTGGTGCGGTCGTGTACGAACGCGTCCCTGAAACATTTAAGTTCCAGTATCGCCAGAAAATCCGGCGGGCAACCCGGCTTATCGAGTCGACGCTGGCAAACTTCGATCTGCTCCGTGAAAAGCGTCCGTTTTCACGGTATTTCTATCCCCTGCGGATATTCATGTATCTCGCCACACCGGTGCTGTTCTTTACCGGGGTTTTTCTCCTCTTTTTCGGCCTCTTTCTGGAACACCCGGTCTTCGGGGCGATTGCGTGTGTGATGGTAGCCGTCTCATTGGCACTGTTCAGGAAAAACCTTCTTTCGGCGTTTATACTCAATCAGGTATATCTCCTTGTCGGTCTGCTGCATGTCGGCAGGGACATGAGGGTATGGGAGAGCACCTCGATTCTGGGGAAATAGCGTATTTCTTTTGAAATAGTATCATTTTCCGATTTTGTATAGAATTACACAATTTATATGGTTGCACCACCATGTATTCTTGGGAGAATCAATGCGTGCTATCAACGATCCAAAGGTGCGATATATTTTTATTGCAGCGTTAATCCTCATCTTTTCCTGTATTGCTCTCTGGGCCCGTCTCCTTCCCCAGGACACCATTGTAATGGAGAACTGGGTCAATCTGCTCGGCAATGATCCCTGGTACACTCTCCGGCAGCTCGAAGCGAGTCTTGCCCATTTCCCCGCCTATCCATGGTTCGATCCGATGACCGAATACCCGACCGGGAACACTATCCACTGGGGGCCGCTGTTTACTACCATCATCGGGGCCATCTGCCTCCTTTCCGGTGCAGTGGCGAGAGCGGACGTTATGTACATCGCCTCACTTGTGCCGCCCCTGATGGGCATGGCGATGGTTCCGCTGATGTATTTTATCGGGAAGAAGGTCGCGGACTGGAAGACCGGCCTTCTCGCATCAGCGTTTATTGCGGTGGTCTCCGGACAGTATTTCTACCGCTCGCTCTTCGGGTTTGTCGATCACCATATCGCAGAGACGCTGTTTAGCACGCTGTTTGCCCTCGCCTACATCGTCGCCATCACCTTTACGCGTCACAACCCCCCGGATTTCAAAAACACCGCAACTCTGACAAAACCGGCAGTCCTGTCGGTACTTGCCGGGATTGCATATCTCCTCGGGCTGTTCGTGATGCCGACGATGATCCTGTTCGCCCTGATCGTAGCGGTATTCACCGTGGTCCAGTTCGTCGTCGATTTCTACCGGTCGCGCTCCAGCACCGATCTCCTGTTCATCAATGCAATTGTCTTTGCCGTGGCAATCATCGGCCTGCTGGCATTCGGGCTCAAGCATGGGGGGCTTTCCCTTTCCCGTTACTCCATGGGGCATGTCTATGCCTATCTTGCGGTGATCGCAGGCACCGGCGCACTCTATGCGGTTTCGCATGTTCTGAAGGATAAACCGAAACACTACTATCCGCTCGCCCTCGCCGGCGGCGCCATTGCAGGATCGCTCGTGCTGTACCTGGCATCGGGGGCGCTTTTCGATGTGCTTATCGGCAACTTCTACTCGTTCTTCGGCGAGAAGGCGACCACGCTGACCATCCAGGAAGCGCGCCCCTGGGACTTCGAATCGGCCTGGACGACCTTCCACTACGGTCTCCTCCTCATGGCCGGGGGCGCCGGAGTGCTCGTGTACCGCAACTGGCGGGAAGAGCATCCGCACCAGGTCTTCGTGCTCATCTGGTCGGCAATCATCCTCTTCTCGACCATGCGCCACGTGCGCTACGAGTATTACCTGGCAGCCAATGTCGCCCTGCTGGCGGCAATTTTTGTCGGTTTTGCCCTCGATGCGGGCTCCCCTGCGCTGATGGGGCTGCTCGCCGGGAAGAAAAAGGAAGAGCCCGTGGTTGAAAAGAAGGGGAAAAAAGGAAAAACGAAGCGCAAACAGGAGGAACAGAAGGGTGCCATCGCACCCCGCTCCTCGTCCGCACCCGCGGTTCTCCTCATCGCAGGCATAGTCCTCTCCCTCCTCTTTGCGGGCTCGTCCCTGTCTGCGGACCTCGAGCTCGGCAGCGGCATCGGCGGAGGAATGGAACGCGACTGGAGGGAGGCACTCGAGTGGATGGGAGAGAATACGCCGGATACCGGCGTGGACTACTATGCCATCTATGACCGGGAGACCTTCGAGTATCCCGAGGAGTCCTACGGTGTCATGTCCTGGTGGGACTACGGTCACTGGATCACCTTCGTGGCAAAGCGCATTCCCAACGCCAACCCATTCCAGCACGGCGTTGCCGGCCCGAACGGGGCTGCGGCATTCTTTGTCCAGCAGTCGGAAGAGGCCTCCTCGGCCATCCTGGATACACTGGGTACCCGCTATGTGGTCACCGATATCATGATGGACACCTCTAAGTTCTGGGCGATGGCTACCTGGTATGATGAGGAGAAGGGTTCTTCGGGCTATGAGTTTCGGGTGGCAAACCAGCAGGGACAGACCATATCACTCTACACGAACGAGTATTTCCAGACGATGATCGCGCGGCTGCATAATTTCGACGGCTCGATGGTCGAGGGAGGCGCCGGCTTTCCGGAGGCGCTCGGCGAGTACAGGGGCGTCGGGGTGAGCCAGCTGCCGGTCGTGCCGGTCGAGGACGTACCCGCGCTGCGGCATTACCGCCTGATCCACGAATCGCCGACCAACGTCTTCAATACCGATCAGATCGATTTGAAGTACGTCAAGGTCTTCGAGTACGTGCCGGGGGCGGTCATCAACGGAGAGGGGACCATCGAGGTTACCATGGTGAGCAATACGGGACGTGAATTCGTCTACCGGCAGGAGAGCATTGACGGCCGGTTCATCGTTCCCTATTCCACGCAGGACAATCCCTATGATGTGCGGGCGACGGGCCCCTACCGCATCATCGCAACCGGTGAGATGATCGGGGTTTCGGAAGATGCAGTGGTGAACGGAATGTCTGTCACCTGAGGTCCATGGCCTGTTCTGTGATTACCGGCGATGTGTTCGCCTCCCACGATCTGCCGTCGCACGCGGAATGCGGTGAACGCCTGCGTTCGGCGCTCAGCGGGGTGCCCGAGGGATTGAAGGTCCTCCCGCCGGTCAGGGCGACGATCGAGGACCTGGAGCGGGTGCACCATCCCCAGCATGTGCGCCTCCTGCGCGAGCTCTCCAGGGGCGTCCGGTTTATCGATCCCAGCACCTATGTCACTCCGGCGTCATTCGATGTCGCGCTGTATGCGGCGGGATCCGCAATACGCGCCCTCGAGCGCGCCCTTGATGGAGAGCGGTGCTTTGCCATGGTCCGCCCGCCGGGCCATCATGCGGAACCCGACCGTGCGATGGGGTTCTGTCTCTTCAATAACGTCGGGGTCGCGGTCGCTCGCGTTCTTGCCCAGAAAACCGTCGACCGCGTCGCCATCATCGACTGGGATCTCCACCACGGAAACGGCACCCAGAAGATATTCTACCGCGATGATCGTGTGCTCTTCTGTTCGATTCATGAGTGCGGGGCATTTCCGCGCACCGGGTGGATCGATGAGGTGGGGAGCGGGTCGGGAAAAGGGTATACCCTCAACGCCCCCCTGCGGGCAGGGGCGGGGATCGACGACTACGCCCTGATCTTTGAGGATATATTCTTTCCTGCAATTGAGCGCTTCGCCCCTGATATCATCGTTGTTTCCGCTGGGCAGGACTCTCTCTCGGACGATCTGCGGGGAAATATGGATCTCAAGCCCGAGGATTACGGGGTTCTCACCAGTATCGTCAAGGAGATTACCGGGGGCCCGCTCGCCCTCGTCCTCGAGGGAGGGTACGGCCCATCCCACGGGGACGCCATCCGCCACATCTTCGAATCGCTCCGGAATAGATCCTACGAGTATACCTGCGAGAACGCGCGCCCGAGCAGCCACCGCCTCGCGGGTACGCTCAAAAAACTTCTCCTGTGATCCTCGGAAGCACTATGCTTCTTTGCGGCGCGTGCGCGTACTGTCCATATAGGACACCTCGAAGTCCGGGATGATGACCCTGACCACCGGCACCACCGTCCGGGTGAGATCGCAGACGAGCACCCGTTCGCTGTACGGTTCGATCTCCTGCAGGCAGACGGCGATATCCTCATCGATGTACGCCGTGCTCAGGTCGGGCACCTCTCCGATGCAGATCTCTTCGGCATCGGCAAACCACATCTTGTTCAGGCGTTTCAGGCGCTCATATCCTGCCTTCTGCAGGAAATTTTCCCTGACCTGCTCGTTTCGCCCTCCCTGGAGGTAACTGCCCCTGCTCTGCGCCACTTCCGTAAGGGCGCGGAGTGCTGCGATCTCCGGGCTCGTATGGGTTCCTGATCCGATGACCAGCATCGCCGGATCCCGCGTCACCGTATCGTCTGCAGCGGCTGCAACGGTGGGAAGGCGTGTTTTTCCGTCCAGGATCCAGAGGTGGATGTCGATCCCGTGGTCCTCGAACATCTGCATCATCTCCCGTGCTGGGCCGTCCTTTTTCAGGAGAAGCCTGCGGCCGAGGTTGCGATCCCGCTCTGCCGTGGAGAGCGCGTCCCGCTCGACCACTTCGAGCACGGCGTGCAGGATGGCCTCCTCGATCACATTACCGCTTGCCAGACCGTTGGTGTCGCTGCGAAACAGCGGCTGGACCATCCCCATGGAATCGTAGGGATGAAACACCGCGTTGCTGGGGACATGGATCGGTTCATCGTTTATAATATCCCACGAGGGCGTCCAGTGCAGTTTCTCGCCGACCTCCAGCGACCTCGGCAGGATAAGGTCATGGGGATCGAGTGCCCGCCTGATGCCCAGCTCTTCATAGCTGGTGATTTCCATGTGGTCTCCCCGGTACTCCGCACTGAACCGTTCAACCGCCTCCATCATGGCCGAGATTTCTGCCAGAATCGGTTCTTTCCCCTTCCCCGCATGGAATGCGGTGGCGCCCAGGGCGGCCCGGGGGCGGATGGCGCAGAACACCGGCAGGCCCAGCCGGTCAAGGTGGGTGACATCGATGACCTCCTGCACACCTATCTGCCCCATGAGCGGTTTTACTGTTGCATAGGTCTCTTCCGGGGACTGCACGCGGTGAGTGCCGTCGAAAAACCGTTTCCTGATATGGCGTAAGGCGATCGGATCCATTTTCATGATCTTAGAACCGCATGGTTTTCAATATTTCCTCGCAAACCGCACTACCGGCATCTCCGCCATCGATGAATATCGCGCCCTCTCCTGCCATGAGCGGAGACGAAATGAGATAATGGATGGCGGACCGCTCCGGCCCCCCTTCCGACCGGGGCGATCTTACTCGCCGACGGGAATCGTCGTCAGTTTCACCGACTCGACGCCCTTCTGCGACATCAGCCGTTCTGCGATATTCTTGAGTTCCTTGCCGTCCCCCCTGAGGAGGATGACTTCCAGGCATTTCTGATGGGTGACGTGGGAATGCAGGGATGCCTGAATGGTATCCATGTATTCGTGCTGCACTTCGGTCAGCGACTGGAGGAGGCCACGCTGCTCATGGTCATATACCATGGTGATCACTCCCTGCCGCTCCCCTCTCACATCCGACATCCACTGGTAATAGGTAATGTAATTCCTGATGGCATCGCGGATCCCCTCTGATCGTGAGGAGTAGCCGCGATAATGAAGAATCTCATCAAATTTGTCCAGCAAATTCTTGGGGAGGGAAATTCCGATCCTCGAGAGGTCTGTTTCCGTATTCATGAGATCACCGCACACACCGTAGGAGAAACTGGTCTACGAATTCAATATAATATTATAAACCTTACTTAAAATATATGCTTTTAGTTGCAATATTTGGCATAGTTTTTCATAAGCGGCGGACGGCCGTCCACCTCGTCCGGTCACGGAAAAAGGGGGATCCGCCATCCCGTTTCACCGCGCATGTATAAGTAGTGCGATCATATAATGATAAGGAGGTTCGGTCAACAGTGCGAGATGTGGATATACCCAGTGTCAATATTGGATTGGTCGGGCATGTCGATCACGGGAAAACAACCCTTGTGAGCGGCCTTACCGGGGTCTGGACCGATCGGCACAGCGAGGAAGTAAAGAGGGGGATCTCGATCCGGCTCGGGTATGCCGATGCGACGTTCTACCGGTGTCCGGCGTGCGAAGGATCCGATGCATACTCGACTTTCCCCACATGTCCGCATTGCGACGGCAGGGGAGAGCCTTTCAGGACGGTATCGTTTGTCGATGCACCGGGGCACGAAACACTCATGGCGACCATGCTCAGCGGATCGGCGATCATGGACGGCGCAATGCTCGTCATTGCGGCCAACGAACCCTGCCCCCAGCCCCAGACCAAAGAGCACCTGATGGCGCTGGAACTTGTGGGGATAGAGAGGATCGTGATCGTCCAGAATAAGATCGATGTGGTCTCCCAGGCTGACGCGATCGACCACTATCACCAGATAAAAAAGTTCGTCAGGGGAACCATTGCGGAAAAAGCCCCCATTATTCCCGTTTCGGCACAGAAAGGCATCAATATTGGGGCGCTCATCGAGGCCCTCGACGAGTATATTCCCGAACCGGACCACGAGCCTGAGGCACCGCCCCATATGCTCATCGCACGTTCGTTCGACATCAATAAGCCCGGGATCAGCTGGCGCGAGGTGATGGGCGGCGTGATTGGCGGCTCGCTGACCCAGGGAATGGTGAGAGAAGGAGACGATATTGAAATCCGTCCGGGCAGGCAGACACAGGTCGAAAACCGGGTGATCTGGGAGCCGATAACCACGAAGGTCACCTCCGTTAATACCGGTGCGAAGAAGGTGGCTGAAGCAACGCCTGGCGGCCTGATCGCACTGGGAACCAAACTCGACCCCGCCCTCACCAAGAGCGATGCGCTTGCAGGTCAGGTGGCGGGGCATGTCGATAAGCTCCCACCGGTCTGGGACCGGCTGTCATTCAAAGTCACGCTGATGGAGCGGGTCGTGGGCTCCGATGACGAACTCAATATCGAGCCTCTCCGCCACAAGGAGCCGCTCATGCTCTCGGTGGGTACGGCGGTCACGGTGGGCGTGGTGGTCAATGCCAAGAAAGATGTGGTCGATGTCGTGCTCAAACGGCCTGTCTGTGCGGCGGTCGGGACCCGGATTGCCATCAGCCGTCAGGTGGGCGGACGATGGCGCCTGATCGGCATGGGAACACTGATGTGACCCTCGTCCTGCTGGACGCGAACGCGTTGATGATGCCGGGACAGTTCGGCATCGATCTCTTCGGGCAGATCGGTGAGCTCGTGGGGTCCTTCGAGCCCCTCGTCCTTGAAGAGGCGAAGGGAGAGCTCATGGGCTTATCCCGGGGATGCGGACGGCATGCGGCCGCAGCCCGCATGGGGCTGATCCTTGCGGAGAGGTGCACGACCATTCCCGCATCGCCCCGTGGCGGTCCGGTGGATGCGAAAATCGCCCGCTTCGCCGAAGCGCACCGGTGCATGGTGGCCACCAACGACCGGGAGCTGCGGCAGCATCTCCTCAGCCGCGGAATAGATGTAATATTCATAAGAAAGCAGAAAACATTAGAACTGATTCGGAGTTAGCGATCGTATGTATTACCGGGTAACACTCGAGGATAAGGTGAGGGTTCCGCCCCAGAGGCTTGGCGAAGACCTCTATAAGGTCGTTCTCAACGTGCTTCAGGAGCAGCTGGAAGGCAGCATTGACAAGGAGATCGGTATTTTCATCGCCGTGACAAAAGTGCTTGATGTCGGGGAGGGTGACCTGATCCCCGGCGACGGTGCGGTCTATTATGACGTGACGTTTGACGCCCTGGTGCTCCGGCTCTCCCTCCAGGAGGTCATCGAGGGCGCGGTGGTGGAGACCACGAGTTTCGGTGCATTTATCAGCCTCGGCCCCATCGACGCGATGCTGCACGTGAGCCAGATCTCCGACGATTTCATCAACTACGACGAGAAGAACGGACGCCTCGTGTGCCAGGAGTCAAAACGCCAGATCGGGGTGGGCGACGG
Source organism: Methanoculleus sp. (assembly GCA_011048835.1). Taxonomy (GTDB): domain Archaea; phylum Halobacteriota; class Methanomicrobia; order Methanomicrobiales; family Methanomicrobiaceae; genus DSDF01. The sequence goes on from DSDF01000045.1 coordinate 52,165, forward strand.
GGTGCGTGCCCGTGTCGTGGCCCTTAGCCTCAACGAGCGCGAGCCCCGAGAGAGCAAGATCGGGCTGACCATGCGGCAGGCGGGGCTGGGCACGGAGGCGTGGCTCAAGGAAGATTTCGAGAAGGAGCAGGCGGAACATGGTAGTGCGTAAAAAGCAGCAGAAGGTCTGCCGGCAGTGCCACCGGGTTGTCGACGGGGAGGCCTGCGTGATCTGCGGCAGCACTAACCTTTCCGATGATTGGGCAGGATACCTGGTGATTATCGACCCGGAGCGTTCGGATATTGCAAAAAAAATGAATATAACCCTCCCCGGCCGGTATGCATTGAAGGTTCGCTGATGTACCGGCTTCCCGACAGGCACAGGGACGCATTGCGGGAACCTTTCGGGCTCCTGTTCCCCGATCTCGGTGATGCATCCGGGATGCTCGAAGGAAGGCATGTTTATTCGGTGGGAGACGTGGTCACCCACAATCTCTTGCAGCGCGGGGTTGCGCCGGATGTTGCCATCATTGACGGGTACACGCAGCGCGTCCCCTGCACCCGGACCCCGATCTTTCTCGCACCCCGTCTTGTGGTCGAGAACCCGCCGGGCACGATCACCGAAGCGCTCATCGAGGCCATCCGCTACGCGGTGGCCCACCCGCCGGTGCTGATTTTTGTCGAGGGCGAGGAGGATCTCGCCGTGATCCCGCTGGTGATCGAGGCGCCGCCCGGTTCTGCGATCGTCTACGGCCAGCCGGGCGAGGGCGTGGTGATCCGGATTGTCGATGAGGCGGCAAAAGAACAGGCGCACGAGTATTTTGCGCTCTTTGAACGGGAAGGAAATTGAAGGGCTGCGGTCCGGATGGATCGCCAATTTTTAAATACGTTCCTCGACAATATTTTAGGGATATCGATGGAATTTGAATTTATCAGGGATGAGAGAAATGAGCTCCTCGCACGGAGAGAACTTGATTTTGTCCTCACTTTCGAGGGGCCAACCCCGTCACGGCAGGAGATCCTGGGTAAACTCTGTGCCCTGAAGAATATTGGCGAGCAGGTGATCGTGCTCGACTCCTTGAAGACCACCTTTGGAAAACAGGAGCTCATTGGCACTGCACGCGTATACGACGATGCGGAGACCCTGAATAAGACCGAGCGCGAGTACCTTGCAAAGCGCGGCCAGGCCAAAGCAGAGGAAGAGGGGGCGTAAGCGAATGGCAGTGAAACGTAGCAGCTATTACACGGTCGAAGGTGATTCCGTCACCATCAACAAGCGCCACTGCCCGCGCTGTGGGCCGGGCATTCTCCTTGCTGACCACAAGGACCGCCTTGCGTGTGGAAAATGCGGGTATACCGAATTTAAGACATAATTTCGATGCCTGATCTGGGGCACGTCGTGCTGGGCATTGAGGGTACTGCATGGAACCTCAGTGCCGCTCTTTTTGGTGACCGGCTCTTCTCACTCTATTCTTCGCCCTATGCTCCCGTGCAGGGGGGGATCCACCCGCGGGAGGCGGCCCAGCACCACGCGTCGGCGATGAAGGAGGTGATCGGGCGGGTGCTGGAGAGCGGGCCGCTTCCCACCGCAGTCGCCTTCTCGCAGGGCCCGGGGCTCGGCCCCTGCCTTCGCACGGTTGCCACCGCCGCGAGGACACTCGCCCTTGCGCTCGGCGTGCCGCTGGTGGGGGTGAACCACTGCGTCGCGCACGTGGAGATCGGGCGCTGGGCGACCGGCTGCGACGATCCGATCGTGCTCTACGCAAGCGGCGCGAACACGCAGGTCCTTGGCTATCTCAATCAACGCTACCGTATCTTTGGTGAAACGCTCGACATCGGCCTCGGCAACGCCCTCGACAAATACGCCCGGAGCAGGGGTCTCGCTCACCCGGGCGGCCCCGCCATCGAGGCGCTTGCCCGGAAGGGCACGCCGGTCGACCTGCCCTACACGGTCAAGGGCATGGACCTTGCGTTTTCCGGGCTGGTGAGCGCAGCCAAAGAGAGCCCGGCGCCGGTCGAGGATGTCTGTGCCGGTTTGCAGGAGACGGCGTTTGCGATGTGCGTCGAGGTCACCGAGCGGGCGCTCGCCCACGCGGGCAAGAGCGAGGTGATGCTCGTCGGCGGGGTCGGCGCCAACGCCCGCCTGCAGGAGATGCTCGACCGGATGTGCCGGGAGCGGGGGGCCTCATTTTTCGTGCCCGAGAAGCAGTATCTCGGCGACAATGGCGCCATGATCGCCTATACCGGCAGGATCATGCTCGAAGCCGATCAGGTCCTCTCGCTCGAGACCTCCCGCGTCATTCCGGGCTTTCGCTCCGACGAGGTGGAGGTGGCATGGCGCCGCGATACGGGGGCATTCGCGTATCACCGCGCCGATGTGATCGAGCAGGGCAGCGCCCGCGGTGCGGAGGCGGTGGTCACCCGCGTCGGTCCTGATGTCGCCAAACGGCGCCTCGGCAAGGGCTACCGCGTGCCGTCGCTCGACCAGCGGCTGATCACCGAACGCACACGGGCGGAGGCGCGTATCATCGCCATGGCCCGCCGCGCGGGCGTGCCCACGCCGGTTATCAGGGATATCACCCGGGACACGATCATCATGGAGTGCATCGAGGGCAGTCTGCTCAAGCATGTCCTCGACGAGCGCACCGCCCGGGAAGCAGGACGCGTGGTGGGCAGGCTGCACGGCGCCGGCATCGTGCACGGCGACCTGACCACGAGCAATATTATCCTCCGCGATGAAACGTGCGTGCTGATCGATTTCGGGCTGGCGCAGGTGACCTCGGAGATCGAGGCTCGGGGCGTGGACGTCCACGTCTTTTTCCAGACCCTGAAGAGCACGTCCGCCGATGCGCCTGCGCTCCGGGCTGCGTTCATCGAGGGGTACGAAGCCTCGTTTCCAGCGGCGGCTGAGGTCATCGAGCGGGAGCGCGCAATCGAGGCGCGGGGGAGATACCTGTGAAGATCGTGGTGGTCACCAGCAACCCGAACAAGGCCCGTGAAGTGGCGGCGTTTTTCGAAGGGGTCTGTGAGGTCGAGCATGTCCCGCTGGAGTGCCCCGAGTTCCGGCACGATGATGTGGGGGAGATCGCCCGGGAAAAGGCGCGGTTTGCCTTCGAGCAGCTGCAGGTGCCCCTGATTGCGGACGACACGGGGTTTTTCATTCCCGCCCTCTGCGGGTTCCCCGGGCCCTATGCGGCCTACGTGCTGGAGCGGATAGGCCTCGAGGGGATCGTGCGGTTGATGGAAGGGAAAGACGACCGGTCCGCGTATTTTGAAACCGCGATCGCGCTGGCGGACGGGAGCGGCGTGCGCGTGTTTCGGGGAAGGATTGACGGCCGGGTCGTCGAGCCGCGGGGCGAGGGCGGATTCGGTTACGACCCGATCTTCGAGGTCGCTGGCAGGACGCTGGCCGAACTGCCCCTTGCGGAAAAGTCAAGAATTTCTCATCGGGGCCGCGCGCTCGATGCGTTGAAGGCGTGGCTCGCAGCGGGGCAGAGATGATCCCGGCCTTTCTGCTATCCAAACTCTTATGAGCGTGCGGTTCCTTCTTATAAGAGCAGTAATGAGGGGTAAGTGAACTATGGCAAGATTTCCCGAAGCAGAGGCACGGTTGCTCAATGTAAAGATCTGCATGAAATGCAACGCACGCAATGCGCCCCGTGCAACCCGCTGCAGAAAATGCGGATACGAGAATCTCAGGCAGAAATCAAAAGAGCGGAAAGGATAAACAAATTTTCCTTTTTTGCGCAGTTACGCACTGTAAAAGGTCACTTTTTTTCCTTTCTCGCTGTATTCACCGAGATAGGTCTCGATATTGCGCTTGTAGCCGATGCGCTGCTCGACGCCGAGATCGGCGAGTTGGCGCCGGACGCGCATCACGTCCACTTCGTCCTCCCAGTTCTCCGTATACACGTAGATCACTTTCCGCGTGTCCCGTGAATCGGGGTTTGGTTTGGCGGTGCTCACCTTGGCGGAGATTCCCAGCGTTCCCCGGCAGGTCGCGTCCCGGATGCGCTGCCACATGGCGTCCACCTCGTCCTCGTCGAGGAAGATGAGCCATTTCCCTCCCTTTTCATTATCGACTTCCTCGGGGCGATATCCGGGGCCGTCCTGGATGATCCAGTACATCTGGGTGGTCCGTGTGGGGGTAACGCCTTCTCCCTGGCGCAATTGAGCGTAGATGCCTTCTGGGTGCGTGAACCGCTGAAGAAGCGCCTCGGCAAGCTGCGGGTAATCCTCATGAAATAATGCGAAAATCTCTGTGAAATCCTGCAGGAAATCGATCTCCTTTTCCACCAGTTCAAAAAGAACGTGGCCGCGGGCCTGCAGTTCCTTGTTCAGAAGAATTTCGAAGAGGCCGTATGCCACATCTCCGAGTGCATGCTCTTCGGCGTTTTCCATAGTAGATTGTTGAAAAAAGCGACAAAAAAATATTTTCATTCTCATGGAGGGGCAGCGGCCCCGAGAAAAAATGCGTCCTGCGGCCGTTCTCGCATGCGAAAACCCCGTTTCAGCGCATCGTTTCCAGGATCAGGGTGGCCGCGCGTTCGCCGGATAGAAGCATTCCCCCAAAAATCGGGCCCATGCGGTGTTCGCCCGCGACCGCGTTGGCCGCCATGCCGGTGACGACGAGCCCGGGGAAAATCTCTCTGGTGTGGCCGACGATCATGGCTTCGGCGCGGTCCGCCCACATCGGCCCCTCTCCGGCCACGGTCACCATGCCCCCCTTGGACGCCACCATGTGCGCCACCACGGCGTCATGGCCCGTGGCGTCCACGGTATAGCGGCAGGCGATGGTGAGCGGGTCGACATGCAGCCCCGCCATCTCCACCGGCGTCCAGTTGATGACCAGCCCGCTCACCCTCCGGTCGTCCTTGATAACGACGTCTTCGACGAAGGTGAGGTTGAAAAATTCCGCACCCGCGTCGCACGCGGCGGCGGTCAATTTCGCCACGGCCTCGACGGACTTTGCCACGTAGTATCCCTCCTCGAAGGCTTTGCAGGCGATGGAGAAGTGGTCGAGCAGCCGTTTCGCCTCCTCCTGAACGACGATGCGGGGAAACATCATCCCTCCTCCCCACATCCCCCCGCCGATGGAGAGCTTCTTTTCGATCACGCCTACCTTCACCCCCTGTTCGCCAAGGAGGGCGGCACAGGCGAGGCCTGACGGTCCCGCACCCACCACGGCAACCTCGAGATCCACGTAGTCGAGCATGACCCTACTCTGCTCGGAGAGAATCGCCCGGGTTATCGTCACCTCATTGAGTTTCATCTTCGTCACGCACCAGTTAGGTGGGTGCGGAAACTAATAGTATTTTATATTGCGTTTGATGTTCTGGTGCGGTTGTGGACGTCTCCGAACGCTCTTTTCCGGGGGACGACGTCAAGCAGGTCTGTGGCCGGCGCGACGACGGCGAGCGGGGAGGTGTGCCTGGCTATCCTGCCTGCAGGCGAATATATTTACCCGCAGAATAGAATATTTGAGTAGGATGAAATGGAAACGTGACTTCGGGCTGACCCTGCGATCCCTGCTCACGGGGTTTCTGCTCCTTATCGTATACCTGATATTCCTCTCGGTGCTGTTCGTGCTTTTCCCGGGAATGAGCATCCAGGGGTATGTGCTGATCATCGCATTGTTTGCGTTCATCCAGTACTACTTCTCCGACAAGATGGTGCTCTGGAGCACGGGCGCCCGTATTGTGGAGGAGGATGAGTACCCTGAGCTCCATGCCATGGTGGCGCGCCTGAGCGCAGAAGCCGATCTTCCCATGCCGAGGGTGGCGGTCATGCCCTCGCCGGTACCGAACGCGTTCGCCACCGGCAGGAGCCCGAAGGCCGCAGTGGTGGCGGTGACCGACTCCATTATGCGCCTGCTTGACCGCGACGAACTCGAGGCGGTGCTGGCCCACGAGCTGAGCCACGTGAAAAACCGCGATGTGCTCACCATGACCGTCGCCAGTTTCTTGAGCATGCTGGCGTTCATGATCATGCGGTATGCCCTCTTCTTTTCGATGGGCAACCGGCGGGAGAGCGGCGGGATCCTCCTTGCATGGATCGTCTCGATCATCGTGTGGGTCGTGAGCACGCTCTTGATCAGGACGCTCTCCCGGTACCGGGAATTTGCCGCCGACCGCGGGTCGGCTTACATCACCGGCAACCCGCGGGCCCTGGTCAGCGCGCTGAACAAGATCAGCGGGCGGATGGACCGGATCCCTGCGGAGAAGAAGAAGGAGGTGGAGGGCGCAAACGCCTTCTTCATCATCCCTGCGCTCTCGGGCCAGAGCCTGATGGAGCTCTTCTCCACCCACCCCCCGCTGGAAAAAAGGGTGGCGGCGCTGGAGGCCCTGGAATCCGAACTCCGCGGGTATTGAGAGAGGGAGTGTGGGCTCCCCCTCTTCACACGGATATTTTAATAATTTGTCACGCACAAGTATGTAGGCAATACGGTGCATCGATGGTCTAGTGGCATGACTTTGGCCTTCCAAGCCAATAGCCCGGGTTCAATTCCCGGTCGATGCATTGTACCACAGGCGGGCTCGTGGTCTAGCTGGTTATGACGTCGCCTTCACACGGCGGAGGTCTCGAGTTCGAATCTCGACGAGCCCATCCCTATTCTCCAAATAAGAATCGTATCGGTTTTCTGATTCGGCTACATTGCTTTTCTTTTTTATTCGCTCTTTGTTCCTCATGCAATGCAACTGCAGTCGCTGCTGGCGTATCGCATCCGCATTCCATGCCAACATACGTCTATTATTCGGGTTTTCAGGCCTTTGTGTCACGAAACGAATGATTCTATATTTTCTCGTGTGACGTTTTCCGTTTCAGTATCCGGCTGTATTGCGGGATTGAGGATTAACAAGACGCCATACTGAAAAATGTATAAATACTACCGGTCAGCATCCCTCGGCCATGGCAAGCGAGATCATCGTCTTTCAAATCGGCGCAATGATTTTTGCAGCGTCTTCCGTTGTGTTCCTGGTTGGCGGCACGAAAAAACTAAATTTCGACACGGAATTTTTTATCAGTTTCATCACCAGCATGAGTTATGTGGTGATGAGCCTGGCCATAGCGACGACCGTTGCACTGGGAGGGGGGACAATTTACTGGTCGCGGTGGTTGTTCTATATGGCGGCCTGTCCTTTGCTGATGTATGATGTCGTGAGAATTTCGACGGGATCAACCCGAGAGTATCCCGTATTTGCCCTCCTCACCTGCCTGACCATGTTCAATGGATTTCTTGCCAGCTTCGTCGTAAGCTCATCCCGGTGGATTTTCTTTCTCTTTGGTTCTGCGGCATTCATAGGCCTTCTTTATATGGTTTCGCGGGGCCAGAAAAACCGTGCCTCAAAAACGCTCAAACCATTCGTCTACATCGGGTGGTCCCTGTTTCCGGTAGTATTTCTCCTTGCTCCGACTGGTTTTGGAATCTTCGACGCCCCCGTCACGGCATTCCTGTATCTTCTGCTTGATCTGGTGACGAAACTATGGTTTGGCATCATTACGATCAGGATGAAGTAGCCTGCACGTGGCAGAGCGCTCCACATACGAAGCACGAGGAGCGGTTGCACCATATATTCCATCGCCTGAAACGGCATCGTGTGGTCCTCCTCCGAACCAGGTCCCCTGAACAGTATCCATTTAATAAGCAAAGAGCAGATTTCCCGAAATTTCAAAGACAACCAGCAGTGTATCTATCGCCCGGGCTGCAATCAGGGATGCTCCCCGGAAGGGTGGATCGTCCGTATCAGGGCATCGAATCCTGAATGCGTATCGCAGCGGATCGGGTCCGGCCCTGGGGGACCGCGGCCAGCACGGTGCAAATAGACCAACATTTTTTATACAATCTCGAGGATTCTCGAAGCGGACTTTCGGGGAGCGTAGAGGAGATCCCGCGGGCCGGGTAGGGCCACAACGATCCGGACACGCGCCCGACGCAGAAGGCCGAATGGAGAAGATTTGCCATGAGAGACAGGACAGACCCTGCGAATACATTGCCGGGGAAGGCAGCGTCGTACTGGCTTGAGACGATACCGGAAACCCGCCACCCTCCTCTTTCCGGAGACATACAGGTGGATGTGGCGATCCTCGGGGGAGGAATGGTGGGTATCACCTCCGCCCTTCTCCTGAAGGAGGCCGGACTGTCGGTGGCGGTGATCGAGGCCGACCGCATCGTTCACGGCGTCAGTGGGCATACGACGGCGAAGGTCACCTCCCAGCACCACCTGATCTATGACTGGCTCCTGGAGCAGTTCGGGATGGATAAGGCACAGATGTACGCAGAATCGAACCAGACGGCGATAGGGCGGATCGATGCTCTCTCCCGGGGGCACCGGATAGACTGCGATCTGATCTTTCGTTCTGCATACGTGTATGCCGGCACCGAGCAGTCCGAAGAGCGGATACGGGATGAGGTGCGGGCAGCCCGGAGCCTTGGACTGCCGGCGGCGTTCGATGCAGACGTGCCGCTGCCCTTTGCTACGTACGGTGCAATCCGTTTCGACAACCAGGCGCAGTTCCATCCCGGGAAATATCTCAGCGGTCTGGCCCAAACGATCCCCGGCGACGGGAGTGCCATCTACGAGAAGACACGTGCTCTGGAGATCCGGGAGGGGGAGCCGATGGTGGTGAAGACCGGGAGGGGATCCGTGCGGGCGACGGATGTGATCCAGGCGACCCATGTGCCATTCCACGACAAACCAGGGTTATACTTCGCTCGATTGCACCAATCCCGGTCGTACGCCATTGCGGTGCGGATTGATGAGACGTTCCCAGAGGGCATGTTCATCAATGCGGAGAGTCCGGTGCGATCGCTCCGTTCCCAGCCGGCGGAGGGCGGTGAACTTGTCCTGGTCGGGGGGGATGAACATCGTACGGGAGAGGGGAATCCTACGACCGATCACTACCGCCATCTGGTTGCGTGGGCCCGCTCTCTCTACTCCGTGCAGTCCATCGACTACCGCTGGTCCACCCAGGACACCATGCCCCTGGACCGGGTTCCCTATATCGGAAGGCAGACACCGGACCAGGATCATCTCTATGTGGCGACAGGATTCCGAAAATGGGGGATGACTGCCGGCACCGTGGCGGCGATCATCCTCTCGGATATGATCCTGGGCAATTCCAATCCCTGGGCGGAGGTATACGATCCCTCACGCTTCAAGCCGCTCAGTTCAGCCCGGCCCGCCTTTGAGCAGGTGACTGCGACGGCGAAAGGTTTCGTGGGTGCCCGGCTTACGGGAGCCCCCGAAGAGGCGTCACAGCTTGCGCCCGGCACCGGTGCGGTGGTTGAGGTGAAGGGGGAGAAGGGGGGAGCCTACCGGGATCCTGATGGGGTTCTCCATACCTTCGATCTCTCCTGCCCGCACATGGGGTGCCTTGTTGCGTGGAATGCCGCAGAGAAGAGCTGGGACTGTCCCTGCCATGGTTCGCGGTATACGGCAATGGGGGACGTGCTCCATGGCCCTGCGGTGAAGGGTCTCAAGAAGAAGGGTCAGCACTAACCCCCGGCCCCTCCTGTACGCGAAGGGGGTGTTCTGGCATCGGTCGGTCTTCGCAGGTCGGACGTTCGAATCCCGGAGAACCCGTCAATTTTTTGCGATTCATCCCATGAAAGGGGGGTTTGGGCATTGAAATGCCCGTGAGAGCCTTGATCGGCTCAACCATCCAGTCCCCGCTACTCCCCGCTCCCCGGGTCGAATTTTATGGCCCGATCGTACACTATCTCTGCGTAGGAAGGTCCGGTTTGGGTAGCTTCCTCCAGGTAGAGCCTCCATGCAATGAACATCGGCTGGTCCAGATCAATGCCGTAGCCTCCCACACCGGAGGGAACCTCGAAGCAATACTGTTCGCCTTCGCAGTCCCTGGCGACTTTATAGGCGTACAGGTACTGCGCATTCGGATTGTCCGGCAGGTACTCCCCGGCAGTTCCGTTGAAATCGGCATCGGTGATCGATCCGACGCCGTTCCAGATGTCTGCTCCATACAGGGCGAAGTTCGTGTATGTCGCCTTGCCTGTAGCGGCATGGTTGACCCCGTAGACGATGATGAACTCATCGGTATCGTTGCCCAGCGTAAGCGGTGGCTCTCGCAGGAAGTCATAGTACTGCGTGGTGTCAAAGAAGGGCGGCGTTGGCGAATTGGCAGTCTGATTTGCGGTCCACAAGTACACGGCATCGTTGGTCGGGCCGACGGCGTCGATCCCCCGCTGGATTGCGTCACTCCCTATCGGGACTCCGGGGGCCGTCGGCAGCTGCGTGGCGCTCAGGTTGCTGTATCGTTCGAGGATCGCGCTCTCGAGTTCATCGAGGTCGTCCGTCAGGTCAAACTCCGTCTGCCCGGTTCCCCGGACTCGCAGCTCCGGATAGTCGTACGGATCCAGTTCCGTCGTGGTGGTGGGCGTCACCCGGAAGATGGTCGCCGGGGTGTTGTTGATGTACTCGTTGCCGGCCTGCGTGTCCGTGAAGAGAGCCGGGCGGATGTATACGGCGAACCTATCGGAGTCGTTCTCAAGCCCCATCCTCAGTATGGACGTGGGGAACACCTGGGTGTTCATGATGTCCTCGGAGTACCCTGCTGAGCTGGCGGCGGCGCGGATGCGCTCGTCGATCCCCCGGTCTGCCGTAGAGACGATCATCGTCGTCTGGTTGAACGGCTCTCCCGGTTCCCCACCGGTATTGATGACCAGGTTGTTCAGCGGATCGGCGATGTTGGCAAAGATCCACCGTAGCTCGTTGTCGTACGTCCTGCTCAAGAGGTAGGGATCGTAGCTGAAGTACCGGCACTCCGGCGGTGTCCTTCCGACGAAGACGATGGCCTCATCGGGGCCGAGGCTCCAGAATGCTGATGTGTTTCCGCTCATGCCGAGTTCTTCTGTTATCGCCGCAATCCGTTCGTCCACCGCATACCCCGGGGCAGGCGGAACGAAATATACCAGGTATCTCGTGGCAGGATTGTTGCCATATGCAGACGGCAGCACTCCTGCCTCATAGAGCTGAATGAAATCGAAGAACCCTAACTCGCCTTCCTGCACGGTGTAGCCTTCCTGTTCCAACGCCAGGCGAAACGCCTCTGTGTCGCCGAACTCTCCTTCCTGTGCAAGGGCGGGCCCTATTAACAGGGCTACTACAAGTGAGAATAGTATATATCGTCTCATATACGCTCACCCTGAGCGTAATACCATCTGAGCGATAAAAATGCTTCGGCAATGCACCAGGCCGGCTCGTGGAGAGTCCGGTCGATGGCGGCGATCGGCCACGACCTCTCATTTCCAGGTGATGTTCGATGAATGCTCTCGCACATCCCTTCAAACCTGTATTCGGCTGCAACACCTGACCTCTCTCCACGCGTAGGCGTCTTCTGGGACCGGAGTCCACAGTCTGACGGCGCTTGCACGGATGATCCTTCTGGCGGGTATCACCCGCAGCGTCCACCTCGTTCTCCTCGCCGGTCGCCGCCGGTTCGCAGACGCGGGATTCCCGTGGGCAACGCTCTTTTTTTCCTTCGAGTGGCCCTCTGTCGTAAATGCGCTGGACATTCTTGCATGGGACGTTGTTTTTGCCCTCTCCATGCTCTTTGCCGCACCCGTCTTTCCTATCGGCCGACTGAAGAAGACCGTTCGGATCTCATGATCGTGAGTGGCGCATTGCGTCTCTCATGGTTGATCGGGGTGCCGCTCGTCGATGTGAGCATCCGGAATATCGGCATCCTGGGCTACGTCGGGGTTTCGCTTGTCGTGTTCCCCTTGCTGGCGGTCGTCTTCGAACGTGCCGACAGGTGCCAGAAAGTAAACCTTGAACCGCCGGCACATCCCACGTTACCATCGAACATGCCGGACCCCACCGACCTCGAACCGACAGCAGCGCTGGTGATGCTCTGGGCGCGTGATCTCTACCGGACCGGCAGCGCCGCACGGTTCTACTCCGGCCTCGACCTTGCCGCGGGCGAGCCGATGCGGCGGGAGTGCGAAGCGGTCTGCCCGTGGTATGCGGAGGTCATCCTGAACCGGAAATGGTTCATCAGGGAGATCACGGTCAGATTCGTCGCCGATGTGTGCGCCCCCTGCCAGGTCGTCGTCCCGGCCGCGGGGAAGTCTCCTCTCGCCCTCGAACTCCTGGACGCCTGCGAAGATCGGATCGCATCGGTGATCGAGGTTGATATCGAGGGGATGGAAGAGAAGCAGCACCTCTATGAACGGGCAGCCCCGGCCCATGCCGCCACGATCCGGTGCGTTCCTGCCGACCTTGCCGACCTTCCGGGCACGGCCGCGGCGATCGCCGGCGCCGGCTACGACCCTGACCTCCCGACGGTCGTCATCCTCGAAGGGGTCTCCTACTACATCCCTCCTGCCGTTCTCTCCGGGATATTTTCGCTCTTTGCCTCTCCCGACCAGAAGAACCGGGCAATCGTCGAGTATCTGCTCCCGTGCCGGCTCATAGCGGAGAAGCGGCGCAATATCCCCCGCAGGATATGGCGGATCATCAACCACGACTGCAATCCGGGCGGGACTGTCACCTACAGCCCCGAAGAGATGGAGCAGGTGCTCGCCCATGCAGGCTGCGATAGTGTCGTCCAGCACTCCATGCACCAGATCGAGCCCGCCCGGACCGGCGCGAACCGGTACTTCCCCGCCATTGCCGATGGTTGGATCGCAATCGCCAGCGGCTGGCTGTGAGGGCCGGGTCCGCACGATCCGCCGAAGGTCACGCAGGGACCGGGCGATGTACACCTTCACGGAAGTGATCGAGGACGATCGCCCGGAGATCGCAGGCGTTCCCGCATCCCTACGACTCAGAATGCTATCCCATGGCTCTAATCAGGATCACATCAGAGCCAGGAGGACACCCGGAAGGGATCGCAAACCAGAAAATAGCTCCGCGTTCATATCGGGGGTCAGAGAGGGCCATATCGTCCCTTGGGTCCCTGCCCAGAACTTCTCGAAGTAGTCAGCGCGATATCCCGGTCGGTGATGACCCGAATGTCGGCACACGATACGAACGGTCCCGGGATATGGGAGGTACAGGGCGGCGAGCACGTATTTTGGATCGATTCTCCTCGACAACCGCAACTCGAGCGGTCAGTTGAGAAAAGGCAGGGCATCCCATCCGCCGTCCTGCGCTCATGGTGAAGTCCCGGTTCGGCGCCGGCCGGTATCTCCTCTCCCGATCATGCTCTTGTACCAGACAAACCAGGGGGTGTCCAGGAGACCGATGATGTTTTTCGCAACGATCTGGCCGATGATCAGCGGCAGCAACGGAGCCACCCCGAAGAAGGCAAGCGTCACGAAGATGACCGAGTCGAGGGTGAGGTTGGCCGCATCGCTCACCGTGGTTCGGAGCCAGACGTACGGATTTACAAGTGCACTGTCCGCAAATGCCTCCTCCCGCCTCAGGAACCTGTCTTTCAGGCTGGCAAAGATCCAGGCGTCCAGATTGGCGGTGATCAGAAATGCCACCCAGCTTGCTGTCGTAATCCGCAGGGAAAGGGAAAAGATGTTCTGCCAGGCCTCTTCATAGCCGAAGAGGGGGGCGGGGGTGAGCGTGTTTCCGATGGCGATGAGTATCGTCAGGAGCACCTGGGTGGCAAAGGCGAGAAGTATTGCCGCGTGCGTCATCCGCTCGCCATCGACTTCGTTGATCATATCGATTATCTGCGCGATGAAAGGGTAGACGAAGACTGAGGCCGGGGCAAAGAAGGTGAACGCCACCAGATCGAAGACGATCACCCGGGTGGCAAGCACCTGTGAGGCTGCGAGGTAGATGATATAGAACCCGGTGAGGGCTGCAAAGGCGTATTCCCGGTGTCGTCGCACGATATATACCGATATATAGGTGACAAGGGAGAGCCCGATCACCCAGTACACCCAGACCAGCATCCCATCCGGCATACGGCAGGGAATGATGCGGTGGAGAGGGCATAATCTTTTTTATACGCTCGCCATGCATCCAGCGTCCAATCCCCTTGCTGTTCTGCGGATTGGGAAGGCGATGAATCCAGCGACACTTCCTTTCTGAGGCCGCACTGCGTGTTTGGCCATGGGGTTGTCGGATATCACCGCCCACCGGTGAGTGATGATTCGGTGGCCCGGCAGTAATCATTAATACTACCTGCCACTACGGTCATCCGGTGAAACTGATGGGTGATGAGGGAGAGCTGTTCACGGTCGGCCTGTGGACCGTGAAATCCGGAAATGAAGAAGAATTCGTTAAAAAATGGCAGGCATTTGCCCGGTGGTCGCTGGATGCCATGGAGGGCGGCAGCTGGGCGTACCTGCTGCAGGATGCGGAACAGAAAAACCGGTTCATCTCGTTCGGCCCCTGGGATTCCCTTGAAACCATTGCCGCGTGGCGAAACAAACCCGAATTCAAATCGGCCATCGCCGAATTCAGGGACCTCTGTGAAGAGGTAACCCCCGGGACGATGAAGGAGGTGGCCCATCTCACGATACCATCAGCGCCAGCGCCGAGGTGAGGAGATATCGATGGAGACGGTCAGGTCGAAGGACGGAACAGCGATCGCCTACGAGCGAAGCGGGGCGGGGCCCGCGCTGGTGCTGGTGCACGGCACCACGTCAGCCCACGAACGCTGGGCGCCTCTCCTCCCCATGCTGGAACCCACCTTCACCGTGTACGCCGTCGACCGGCGGGGCCGGGGCCAGAGCGGGGATTCGGCAGATTACTCCCTCGAGAGCGAGTATGAGGATATCGCTGCCGTTGTGGATTCTATTGTCAAGCCGGCAAGTCTCCTGGGCCACTCCTACGGGGCATTGATCTGCCTCGAAGCAGCGCTCCGCGTCACGAACCTCGATAGACTCATTCTCTACGAACCGCCGATACCGACAGGGGTGCCCATCTATCCTCCCGGGGCACGGGCCAAAATCCAGAACCTCCTCGATGCGGGGGACCGCGAGGGTGTCCTGCTCGCGTTTTATCGAGATGTTGTTGAGATCCCGGAACCCCAGATCGCGATAATGCGAAAGGAGCCTGCCTGGGTGGCCCGGGTGGCAGCGGCGCACACCATTCCACGGGAATTCGCGGATGAAGACTATGTATTCGAGCCTTCGCGCTTTTCGGACCTGAATGTTCCTGTCCTGCTCCTGCAGGGCGAGAACAGTCCCCGGCACCTCAAAGCGGGCACTGAGGCGGTGCATGCGGCGTTGCCCGACAGCAGGATTGCCGTCATGCCCGGGCAGCAGCACGTCGCGATGAGCACTGCACCGGAACTGTTTGTGCGCGTAATCACCGAATTTTTGTTTGCATCTGGTTGAGGCGCTATGGGGGGAAAACGATGCCCGATAGTGAGGGAGGATGAATGGATACCGCAGCAGTAGACGGGATCACCCTTGCGTCCGAGGTTTCAGGAACCGGTGAGCCAGCGATCTTCATTCACGGTGCTCTTATCGCGGATTCGTTCCGGCCGCTGTTGTCCGAGCCAGCTCTTGCCGACCACTACCAGCTCATCCTCTACCACCGCCGGGGCTACGCGGGCAGCAGCCACCCCGCCGGTCCCACCAGTATCGCCGAGCAGGCCGCCGACTGCGGGTTATTGCTGCGCCTTCTCGGCATAGAGCGTGCGCACGCCGTGGGGCACTCCTTGGGCGCCTGTATCGCCCTGCAGCTCGCATTGGACGCCCCCGATATCGTCCATTCGCTTGCCCTGCTGGAACCGGCGCTCATCGTCGGATCCACCGGCCCGGGCTACCGGGAGGCCCTGTTGCGAGGCAGGCAACGGTTCAAAAAGGAGCCCCCGGAGCGGCTTGTCGACGAATTTCTGCAGGCACGGTTCGGGGAGGGATATCATGCTCCGCTCGAACGGATGGTGCCGGGAGCATTCGAGCAGGCTGTTACCGACGCTTCCACATCGTTCGATCGGGAAGTACCGGCATTGCTGGAATGGCACTTTGACGAGGTCAAGGCGAAGCGTATCACGCAGCCGGTCCTCGCCGTCGTCGGCAGCGAAAGCAAAGCCCTCTGGGAGCGTTTTGATGAAACCTATCGGTTGCTCCTCGAGTGGGTGCCGGATGTCCGGGGTTTTGTCCTGCCGGGCGCTGCACACGGGATGCAGATGCAGAACCCCCGCGGCATGGCCGGGGCACTCGCCGATTTCTGGGCACGCCACCCGATCCGGTCCGGGGGGTGAACATACCATCCATCGATCAGTTCTCGCTCAGATTTCGATTGCGCTCCGTATTTCCCCCTTTCGCTGCGGATGCATTCGTAGTTCGCCTGCGCAGACTTCTGAGAGATCGCCCAAAATGTATATCTCCTTACGTGCGACACACATCCCTTGCCTTCCGGGAACTCCACGAACAACCCTGATCGATCAACCTGAAATTGCAGGGCTGCTTCGGAGGCAGAGCTCTCCGGTCAGGGCCATCACGGGAGGAGGACCATCATGAGCAGGCAGATCGAATTGCTCGCCGAAGAAACGCTGGACCCGAAAGAATGGGAGGCCATGCGTGCCCTGGGCCACCGTATGCTTGATGACGCAATGGATTATCTGGAATCATTGCGGGACCGCCCTGTCTGGCAGCATGCGCCACCGCAGGTGAAAGCGCATTTCGAAGGACCACCCCCGCCCGGCCCGGAGCCAGCCGGAGAGGTATACCAGGAGTACCTCCGGTATATACACCCTCATCAGATAGGCAACGACCATCCGAGGTTCTGGGGCTGGGTCGCGGGAACCGGAACGGTGATGGGAATGTTTGCAGAGCTGCTGGCGGCCTCCACGAATGCCATCAGCGGATCGTTTTCTTACCTCAGCAACAACTATGTCGAGCTGCAGGTTCTCGACTGGTGCAAGGATCTGCTTGGGTACCCTCCCACTGCCAGCGGTCTTATCACCAGCGGGTGCTCGGCTTCAAACCTGATCGGCCTGTCCGTGGCGCGGGATGCCATGGCCGGGTTCGATGTGCGGGGCAGGGGAATGCAAAACACCCCGCAGCAGATGACCCTCTACTGCTCCGACGAAGCGCATTCCTCGATCCAGAAAGCTATCGAAATGCTCGGCTTCGGGAAGGATGCGTTGCGCAGGATCCCCGTGAACGAGTCCCTGCAGATCGATCTCGAGGCTCTGAAAGCGGCGATCGAGAACGACCGTGCGAAGGGGCTTCTCCCCATCTGCATCGTCGGGTGCGCCGGGACGACCAACACAGCCGCCATCGATGATCTCAATGCGCTCGCCGATATCTGCGCGGAGGAGAGGTGCTGGTTCCATATCGACGGTGCCTGCGGCGCCTGGACAGCCATCGCTCCCCGGTATCGCCACCTCGTCGCAGGCATGGAGCGAGCGGATTCCCTGGCATTTGACCTGCACAAGTGGATGTATTTGCAGTATCCTATCGGTTGTGTTCTCGTCAGGAACGCCAAAGCGCACCGCCGCGCGTTCTCGTTGACCACGACCTATCTCGCCCATGGCGAGGGGGACCGGGGGTTGACCGGCGTCGACGTGCCCTGGATCTCTGATTTGGGGTTTGAGCTCTCACGCGGATTTCATGCACTCAAGGCCTGGATGACGATCAAAGAACACGGCACCGCCAAATACGGGCGGCTCATCCAGCAGAATATCGACCAGGCGCATTACCTGGCCCGGTTGATAGAAGCCGCCCCCGAACTTGAGCTGGCGTTGCCGGTCTCGCTCAACATCGTCAACTTCCGCTACACCCGTCCTGATCTGGACGATGCCACGCTCGACGACCTGAACAAGCAGATCGAGACCGAACTCCAGGAGCGGGGGATTGCTGTCGCTTCGACCGTCACCATCTGGGACCGGCACTACCTGCATGTCGGCATTGCCAATCACCGCAGCCGGCGGGAGGACTTCGATCTCCTCGTGCGGGAAGTGATCCGGATCGGCAATGAATTGGCCTGATACGGGGCATACGCCCGGGCCCGGCGTGCACCCGTTATAATCGGTGGCCTTTTCGTCGCCTTCGGACGGCGGCGGGGGATCCCGGCTCCCTCACCTGCCCTCCACCAGGATCAGCCGATGCCAGGAGTACGACAGGAGGGCGGACGTCCTCCGCGTTCTTACCAAGACCTTCGATCGATTAAAAATGGGTAGTTTGCGGGACCGGCCGCGATCACTCCTCGCAGTCCTTGAAATTGCCGCTGCATACGATGTAGGAGTTTCCGTCGCTTCCCTCGGTGAGGCGGTAGTAGGTGGTCTTATAGTAGAGGTTTGGCTCTGCCGGGCTGCTGTAGACGTACTCCACCCAGCCCCTGCCGTTCTCCAGTGCTCCGGCAACGATTTCATCGCGGAACGGTTTGCCGGTCACATCGGTCTTTCCCGCGAAATTGTCCCCGACCAGCAGGATGTTTTCCGCATGCGCGACCATCGTCGTATTCGTGTCATATACAAATACATAGAAGGCCGGATTCTCCGGATCCCGGTACGGTGCCTCCCCCGCGTTGATCCGCCG
>DSDF01000082.1 GCA_011048835.1 Methanoculleus sp.
CCGGGTAGGCGGCGCGGAGTGGTTCTATGGCCGGCTCCCCGATGGCGATGAGCGAATTGATCGCCCGGCTGCGGACATAGGCGTCCTCGTCGGAGAGCGCCTCGATGAGCGCCTCGATTGCCTCATCGCCACCGATCTCCCCGAGTGCTATCGCCGCCCGCCAGCGGATGTCGTCGTCCTCGTCGTGGACGGCCTTAGCGAGGGCGTGCACGGCGGGGGCCCCGATCTTGCCCAGCGCTTCTGCCGCTTCCCACCGCACCCCGCTGTTTTCGTCCTTGAGGGCGTGGGAGAGGGGTTCGACGGCGGCAGGGTCGCCGATCTCCCCGAGCGCTATCGCCGCCCGGTAGCGCACCTCCACGTCGCGGTGCGAGAGGGCGGAGACGAGGCCCCTGACGTTGGCGTTCCGCTTGAGGTTCATGACCGTGGTCCCGGCGACGGTCCGGGGCTCGATCTCGCCCATCTCGTCGGCGTGGGCGTCGGGCGAGATGCGCGACCACGAGGAGCGTTCCGCGAGGTAGGTGAGCAGGTCGATGTTGCGCCGCTCGATCACCGCGAAGATGTACCCGCTCACGTAGGCGACCGCCACGAACATGATCGCCCGGAACCACGTCGCCTCGCTGATCGCCCCTGTGTTCATCCACTCGATGGCCACGTGGAGCCCCGCGAGGTAGATGCCGAAAAAGACCGTGTTGCGCTGGAAGAGGATGGCGAGGGGAACGAGGAAGAGGTAGTAGAAATGCGTGTAGCCCGTGGATATGCCGAGGAAGAGGTGCAGGTAGAGCTCCATCAGCGTCCCGGCGATCAGCACCACGGCGAGTACGGCGGTCCTGAATGTTTTCGACCAGATAAGATCGGAGACGGAAATGGCCATTGCAATAGTCAATGATTGTTTCCGGTGGGTATTAATATATGCGGGGAGAAACGGGCGCCGCTTCCCGCCCTCTTCACTCATCCAGGTGTTCGACCGTCCGCTGCACGACCTCGCTCAGGGCCGGGTGGATGTGCAGGGTTTCGAGCTCGTGCCAGGTGCCACGGCGGGCGATCACGTTGACGACTTCCTGGATGATTTCCGGCGCTCCCGGCCCCACGATATGAAAGCCCAGCACCTCGTCCGTGGCGGCGTCGACGATCAGCGAGGCCATGCCGGTCTCCTCGGCCATGGCGATCCCCTTCGCCGTGTCCAGGTACGCGGCCCGCCCCACCCTGATCGCGCGGGACTGCCGTGCCTCCTCCTCCGAAAGCCCCACCGAGGCCACGGGCGGGTAGCAGAACACGGCATGCGGCACGGCGCGATAGTCCATAGCGATTTTGTCGGCGCGGGTAGCGTTGTGCCATGCGAGGCGGGCTTCGCGGTTTGCAGCGTGGCGGAACATGCCCTTCCCGTTGGCGTCGCCGATCGCCCAGACCCCTTCTGCGGAGGTCTCGAGGTAGGGGGTGGTCGCCACGAAGCCGTGGTCGTCGGTCTCGATCCCGGCTCGCGGGAGGTCGAGGGTGTCGGCGTTCGACCGCCTCCCCGTGGCGATCATGAGGCGTTCCGCCGAAAACTCCCGCTCCTCCCCGAGAGATTGGTCCCTGCCGCGGACGAGCACGCCGCCGTCCGCCGCCTCCACCGAGGCCACCTCGATCCCGGTGCTGATCCGGATGCGGCGGGAGAGGGCGGCGGTGAGGCGTATCGTGAGCCACGGCTCCTCCTCGGGGAGGATGCGAACGTTGCGCTGGATCACGGTGGTCGCCGTGCCGAGGCTCGAGAAGAAATGGGCGTAGCCGATAGCGACGTAGCCGCCGCCGACGATGATGATGCTCTCGGGCAGCGCCGAAAGTTCGAGGGCCGTTTCGTTGGTCAGGTACTCCACCGCGTCGAGCCCCTCGATGGGAGGAACGGCGGGCCGCGCGCCGGTGGCGTTGAAGACCTTCTCCCCCGTGAGGGTCGCATCGCCCGCCTGCAGGGTCCGTTCGCCGACGAATCGTGCTTTCGCCTCAAAAAAGTCGAGGTTGTCCGTCTGAACCGTCCATTCGCGGGCGATGTCACGGCGCCGCTCCCGGTCGCGCCGCATCCGCTCGAAGATCAGTGCAACATCGATGCCGGTGATCTCCGCATGGATGCCGACCTTCTCCGCCTCGCGGATCAGGGTGGCCACCTCGGCGGGATAGAAGATCATTTTGGAGGGGATGCACCCCGAATTCGGGCAGGTGCCCCCGAGCGGCCCCTTCTCTATCAGGGCGACGGAATGGCCCGTATGGGCGGCCTTTCCAGCGATATAGGAGCCCGCCCCCGACCCGATCACCACGACATCATAGTCCCGTTCCTGTCCCATCGGATCGACCTCTACTCGAGTATCTCAAGCATGGTGCGGATGAATGCCGGCAGGTCCGCCGGCCCCCGGGACGAGACGAGGTTGCCGTCCACCACCACTTCCTCATCGACGTATTCGGCGCCGGCGTTTTTGATGTCCTGCACGATCGAGGCATAGCCGGTGATCCGCCGCCCTTCGAGCACCCGGGCGGTGATGAGCAGCTGCGGGCCGTGGCAGATCACGAAGACCGGTTTGCCGCTCGTGACGAAGGCGCGGACGAATTCGACGGCCTCGTCGAAGACGCGCAATTTGTCGGGCGAGTATCCGCCGGGGATGAGGAGCGCGTCGAACTCGTCCACGCTCACCGAATCCACCGCCCGGTCGATCTTGACCGGCGAGTTGTCGGTCTTGCCCCAGACCACCTCCCCCTCCCGGATCCCCACCGTGACCACCGTGTGCCCGGTTTTCTTGAGGGCTTCGGCAGGATCGATAAACTCACTGTCTTCGAAGAGATTGGTGACGATTGCGGCGACTGTTAACATGATTTCACACCCAGGGTTGTATCGGCGGGGCCGGACCGGTCGCCGCCCGGCCTGCCGATGCCCCTCTTGGGGCGGGTGCAAGGATAAAAGTTACCCGCCTCCCCGGCCCCGTGCAAACGGTCGCGCCGCTCCTCCCCGCCTCCTGAGAGCCCGGGATACCGAGGGTCCGAAAAAAAGAGAGGTCAGGGGGATATCAGGAGGTCGCCTCGGCGACGCACTCCTCGATCGTCCCGATGCGGGCCGCCGCCCCGCACATGCCCGGGACGTAGGCCAGCGCCTTGCCCGAGTCGACCATGATGGCGGAAAAGCGCTCCATCGCCGGGGAGACCACCATGCAGGTGTCCTCGTAGACCCGCGCCCCGCTCTTCTCGATGGCGTCGACCGTCTCCCGGTTGCTCCGGACGACGCCCCGGGCGGCGAAGATGAAGAAGGGTTTGGTGACGGTCTTTCCCCGCAAAAGGCCCGCGATCCGCTCGAGCTCGGCCGGCGAGCAATGGGGGCATCCCACCGCCACGGCGTCGACCTCGATCGACGAAAAGACCTCCTCGACCTCCTGTGCCTCGATGGTGATGGTCTCGAGGCCGCCCGCATCGAAGGAAAACACCCGGGACTCGGGGGTGATTTTGTCCACGTGGAAGAGGGCCACCGCCCCGCTCGCCGCCATGGCCGCCCCGAGGCTTTTGAGCTGGTCCTTTGTCGGGCGGATCCCGGAGAAGAAGGGGATGCGGTTGCCGACCTCTTTTCCCGCGAGATGGCCGATGGCCCCGAAATGGTCGGACCGGAGGCCCCGCGCGGGGTCGCAGCCCTCCACCACGACGGAGACCTGCGGTTTCCGGTTTTCGACCAGATGCAGGCCGTAGAATGGTGTCTTTCCGATGATCGCCGCGGCGAGTGCGCTCGGCCCCCCTTCCCTGTTGGTCCTCGCCCCGATCACCGAATTGGCGTAGACCACAGCGGAGGATTCCGACCACGAGAGGTGGTCGCCGTAGTCGGTGATGGCGAGGTAGTAGGGGGTGCAGGTGCACTCGAGCTTGATCCCGAGGCGGCGGTAGGCGGCCAGCACCTCCTCCTGCCGCTCGGCGAATGCAGGTTCGATGCCCATCTCGAACCACTTTTCCCGGTCCATGCCGATGGGGTTGAGGACCGACGGCACGGCGACCCGCGCATCGAGGCTCTGCAGCCATTCCAGCCCCCATTTCCCGATAGTCTTGTAGGAAGCCCCGCTGACCTGTGCGCTCTTGATGGGGACGAGCCTCTCCGCGCCGAAGACCTTGCCCAGCGCCACCAGTATCTCCATCATCTTCTGGCGGGTCTCGCCGTATTCGCCGTTGAGGATTTTTTCATCGTCAGCATCGAGGTACATCAGTCCCACTCCGCCCGTACATACTTCTCTTCTTCTCCAAGCACCATAGTGGCATCGATCCCGATTTTGACGTTCGTGCCGTCCGGGCTCCGGCAGGGGTCGAGCGATGAGCCCCGCACGCCGGGAATCACCAGGAGATCGCGATCGCCCCGCACCCGGGTGGCGATGGCGTACTCCACGTCCTCGGCGGAGAAGACGTCGATGTCCTCTTCCACCACCACCACGTGCTTGAGAGAGGTGTGGGCGGCGAACGCCGCCATGATGGCGTTCTTGGCATCGCCCTGCGTCCTTTTTTTAATCTGCACGATGGCGTGGAGGTAGCCGCACCCTCCCGTGGTGAGCACCACGGTGCGCACCCCGCACACCCCGGCGACCGACCGGTAGATGGCGGGCTCGTAGGGCATGCCCATCAGGATCTTGTGCTCGTTGCCGCCGGGAAGGATGCCGTGGTAGATGGGATCGGTTCGTGTGTACATCCCGGTCAGCTCGATGACCGGCTGGGTGCGGACCGGGTCGTAGGTCCCGGTGATGTCGACGAACGGCCCCTCGTCGGCGGTCTCGGCCCCGATGTAGCCTTCGAGGATGATCTCGGCGTCGGGCACCCGCACGCCATTTTCGCAGACGTGCACCGGCAGCGACCCCCCGAGGAGCTCGGCAGCGTAGGCCAGCTCTTTGCCCGGCGGGACGCGGGTGCAGGAGGCGAAGGTGACCGCGGGGTGAGCGCCGATGACGATCGCCACGGGGAGGCGGTCGCCCGCCGCGAGCGCGAGGCAGTGCAGGCTGTCGGTATGCCGCCCCTCCACGAGGCGCGCCACGAGGCGCCGGTCGTCCTGCACCAGCATGCGGTGGATGGAGGCGTTCTGCACGCCGGCGTACTCGGAAAAGACGATCCCGGAGGTGAGGTAGCGGCCCGCGTCGAGGGGGTAGTGCTTCATCACCGGCAGGGAGAAGAGGTTGGGGTGGCGCATGTGCAGCCTCCCGTCCTCGTGCACCTCGCCGTCGTAGCGGGCGCCCGCAAGGGTCTGCACGATCGCCTGCTCCTCGATTCGAAGCGCGACCGAGAGGGCCTTTCTCGTCGCCGTCACGTTCATGGCTCCCCGGCGGGTGCCGTCCAGTTTGTGGAAGAACAGCAGTTTGTCGGTGGTCGCTGCCAATTTCGGGGCGTCATAGGTGGAGGAGACATCCTCCTCGATATCGACGACCTCTCCCGCCTCCCGCATCGCCTCAATAAATTCCCGCATCATAGCCACTCCATCGTGCGCTCAGGTGGTGCTGCACGCCGAGGTGATCGAGCGCCCGGGCGACGACCATGTCCACGAGGTCGTCGATGGTCCGGGGCCGGGTGTAGAACGCCGGACAGGTCACCATCACCGTGGCGCCGGCCTCGTCGGCGGCAAGCATGTTCTTCAAATGGATCCGGGACAGCGGCATCTCCCGCAGCATGAGGATGCAGGGCCGCTTTTCCTTGAGGGAGACGTCCGCCGCCCGGGTGATCAGGGTGCTCGCGTACCCTCCCGCGATCGAGGAGAGGGTCTTCATGCTGCAGGGGACGATCACCATCCCGTCGGCGGCAAACGACCCGCTGGCAACATCGGCGAACATGTTGGCATTATCGGTGTACACGGCATCGAACCCGGCGAGGTCGATGTCCTCGAAGCGGGCGATCCGTGCTGCCATCTCCGAGATGATGACGTGCACCTCCGCCTGTTCGCAGAGCACTTCCAGCAGTCGCCGGGCGTAGATAATGCCGCTCGCCCCGGTGACGCCCACGATATACTTCTTCTTCATGATCCTCCTTGTATTCATACCAGGAGCCTGTCCTGTTTGGTCGGTTTTTTGATGTGCAGCACGTCGGTCGCCTCCTCCTCCACCCGGTGCCGGTGGTCGGGCAGCGTGTAGATGCCCATCCGCCACTGCTGTTTTCTCGTCTCGTTAAGGGTTTTGACCAGCGGGGAAATTTCGTCGAGGTCGACCAGGTCGTGGCGGTTTTTCACCTGCACCCCCATCGACATGGGCGAGGGGAAGGGGGGGATGTCCACCAGCACCTGCCACGCTTCGATTCCCGCTCGGTCAGCGATCTCCGCGGCGATGGTCCTCCCTTCGGCGATCCCGGTACGGTTCATCAGCGAGGGGATGTGGACGAGGTCCTTGCCCACGTAGAGGGCCCGCTTGTAGAGGCGGCGGGCGTAGATCATGCGGGTTACCTTGCGAGCGGTGTCGCTCGGGGATCCGAGCAGTTCGGAAAAGAACGCCGCATCGTCAAGCCGCATCATCCGCCCGCACGCATCAAGCCCGATGCGCGAGAGGTGCTCATAGGCGGCAAACTGGATCATGCGCTCGGCGATCCTGCTCACGTGGTGGAAATAGACCGCAGGGCGCATCAGCGTCCGGGCGATCAGTAGCGACTCCGCGGCGTTGATCCCGCTCTCCGTGACAACGAGGCCGCGGTCGGAAAGAATGGTGCTGCGCATCAGCCGGTGGGCGTCCACGGTTCCGTAGGGCACCCCCGTGTAGTGGGCGTCCCGCAGGAGGTAGTCCATGCGGTCCACGTCGATATCCCCGTGGATGATGCCGGCGAGGGGGTGGGTGCCCTCGATGACGGTGCACACCTCTCGTGCGTCCAGCCCCAGCGCCTCAAGCGTTCCAGCGATAGCATCGCCCCTGATGAGGTCCTCCACCTGGTGGTGGCGGTGCCCGCAGAACTCCGCCATCAGCTGTTCGGTGGCGTGCGAGTAGGGCCCGTGGCCGATGTCGTGGAGCAGGCCCGCGGCGGCGATCAGCCGCTCCTGCTCGAGATCGAGGCCGAGCAGGCGGCAGAAGATCTGGGCGAGATGCATGGTTCCCAGCGAGTGCTCGAAGCGGGTATGGTTTGCGCCCGGGTAGACCAGGTGCGAGAACCCCAACTGCCGGACGTACCGGAGGCGCTGGATGAGGGGCGAGTCGAGGAGGGCCAGCGCGTCGGCGCTCACCTCGACGTAGCCGTGCACCGGGTCTTTGATGATTTTCATGGCGTTTTCAGTTAAGAATCAACAAATAGTTGATGATAAAAGTATGTGTCATGAATATCACGTTTCTCTCGGGGGGAACGGGGACGCCCAAGCTGATCGCCGGGGCACGCCGGCACCTCGCCGACCGCGACCTCGCCGTGGTGGTCAACACCGCCGAGGACATGTGGGTGTCGGGAGGGCACCTGTCGCCCGACATCGACACGGTCATGTACCTGTTCGCGGGCCTCCTGAACACCGCTACGTGGTGGGGGATCCGGGGCGACACCTTCGTCACCCACGAGTACCTCGACCGCTTCGGCGAGGCGGAGGTGATCGCGCTTGGTGACCGGGACCGTGCGGTCAACCTCGCTCGTGCGGCGATGCTCCGCCGGGGCCTCTCCCTCACCGAAGCGACGGCGCGGCTCTGCGAGCGGATGGGCATCGAGGCGGCGGTGCTCCCCATGACCGACACAGAGGTGACCTCCTGCATCGACACCGCCGAGGGCCTGCTCCACTTCCAGGAGTACTGGGTGAGGCGACGGGGGCAGGTCGCGATCCGCGGGGTCGTGCGCCGCTATGACGAACCGCCGGTCGCCACTTCGTCGGTGATCGGGGCGATCGAGGAGTGCGACGCGGTGGTCATCGGCCCGAGCAACCCCGTCACCAGCATCGGCCCCATCCTCGAGTGCGAGAGCGTCAGGGAAGCGCTCCGCGCCCGGTTCGTCGTCGCCGTCAGCCCGTTCATTGGCGATGCGCCGGTCAGCGGCCCGGCGGCGGCGCTGATGGAGGCGTGCGGGCACCCACCCACCGCGGCAGGGACGTTCGCCCTCTACGAGGACTTCGTCGACCTCTTCGTGCAGGACACCCGCGACACCCGCCCGATCGAGGGGGCGGCGGTGCTGGACACGCTCATGGTGGACGAGGACATAGCCGCGGTTCTCGCCGGGGCCATCCTCGATCGCATCCAGAACGCCGCCCCCTGAAGCGCACACGAAGGCATATATCTCCCGAAATCACCTGCATGAATATGGCTTCAACATACGCCGCGTTCAGCGCACTGGATGCGGCCATCGACAGGACAAAATCGCTGCTCTGGCCCTTCGATCTCGGCGTATGGCTGCGTCTTGCGGTGATCGCCTTTTTTGTCGGGGGCACGGGCTTCAATGTCCCGAGCGGCCCTTCGTATAGTGTTTCGGGTGACGAGTTCGCCGGCATCGGCCCTGCCGATATCGGGATCCCCGGCGGGGTCCCCGGTTTTCTCCTGCTCCTCATCGTCGTCATCGTCGCCGTCGCCATCGTGTTCTGGGTGCTAGGGGCGATCTTCCAGTTCGTCTTCGTCGACAGTCTCCGCACCGGCGAGGTCGGCATCCGGCGCTATGTCGGGCCCCGGGCAGGCAAAGGGTTCCGCCTTTTTCTGTTCGAGGCGGGACTGGCACTGCTGATTTTGTTGTTCGTCGTCATCCCGTTCGCGCTGATCTTCTTCACCACGGGGGGCCTGGATGTCAGGTTCGGGGCGCTGATGCTCATCCCCATCGTACTGCTCTTCATCGCTGCCGTCTTCGTGCTGGCGATCCTCCTGGGCCTCATCATGCTCTTTACCATCGACTTCGTGGTGCCCATCATGATCCGCGACGACTGCGGGGTGATCGACGGGTGGCGGTCCGCCTGGCGGATCATCCGGTCCGAGTGGAAACAGGCGCTCGTCTACGCAATCGTCAAATTCCTCCTTGGCATCGCCGTGGGCATCCTCATGATCATTGCCGTCGTCATCGCCGCCATCATCCTGGCCATCCCCTTTGGCATCGTCGGCGTCCTCATCGCCGCTGCAGGGGGTTCGGTGCCGGTCTATATCGTCCTCGTGGCGCTCTTCGTCCTTTTCCTGATCGTGGCCGCTCTCTTCATCTCGGTGCCCTTCGTCACCTTCCTGCGCTACTACTCACTGGAAGTGCTGGCGGCGATCGCGCCGGAGTACACCCTGCTTCCCGGGGCGGGCCCCGTAGCATAACTCCCATCCTTTTTTCCACCGGCGCAATGCTCTAGAGGAACGCCGCGCCATCAGTACTGATGATCACCTTCCTTGCCGGCGGCGACGAGACCTGCAAACTGATCCGCGGCCTGCGGTCTTTTGCCGACGACAGTGACCTCGCGGTCGTCGCCGGCACCGCCGACGGCATGTGGGTGAGCGGCAACTACGCCCTGCCGGCGCTGGACGCGGTGCTGTTTCTCTTTTCGGGCATGCTCGATACGCGGGACTGGTCGGGGATCCGGGGCGATTCCTGCGCCACCGCCCGCTTCCTGCAGACCATGGGGAGGAGCGAGCCCATCATCGTCGGCGACCGCGAACGCGCCGTCCACATCGCCAGGAGCGATCTCCTTGCGGCGGGTCTCCCTCTCACCGCCGCCACCGAGGTCATCGCCGGGCAGTTCGGCATCGCGTCGACCCTCCTCCCCATGTCCGACGACGAGGTGCACGTTGCCGTCGAGTGCGACGGCGAATGGCTGCACCTGCTCGAATACGAGCGCATGCAGCCTCCCGTATCGGCGATACAGCGCGTCGTGCCCGTCTACCCACGCCGTCCGCGGGCAGGTGCGAAGGCGCTGGCATGCCTCGCGGCATCCCGTGCGGTCGTCATCGGGCCGGACAACCCGGTCTCGCGAGTCCTGCCGTTTCTCTGCTGCGAGGGGATGCGGGAGGCGCTCGAAGAACGGTTTATCATCGCACTCTCCCCGTTCTCCCCCCGTGCACCGCACCGCCCCGAAATCGAGGCGATGCTTTTCGCCGAGGGGTTTTCTCCCGACGCCGCCGGGGTGCGCCGGCTCTACGGGGACATGGTCGACGTCTTCGTGCAGGACGCCCGCGATCCTGTGGAGGTCGAGGGGGCGATGCGGCTCAACTACGCCCTCACCTCGCAGGGCCGGGCGGAATCGCTCGCCTGGGACCTCATGGCGGTGATCCGGCAGCACGCCGGTGCATGATACGGCGGTGCGGTGCGCGGGAATCCATTCCGGATTCCACAACACAGAATAAGCCGGAGGTTCCATAGTTGAGCAGGATTTTTCATGGCTCAACCAATCAGCACGGTAACCCCGGAAACCGAATACGCAGAGATCCACGGATGGGTGCACGAAATACGCGACCTCGGCGGCCTCTCCTTCTTTTTAATCAGGGACCGCACCGGCATCATCCAGGTGACCATCGTCAAGAAGAAAGCCCTCGAAGCCGTCGTCGAGGCGGCCAAAGCGGTGTCGCGTGAATCGGTGGTCCGCGTCGCCGGGACGGTCAAGGGCATCGAGAAGGCCCCCGGCGGCCGCGAACTCGTCCCGGACACCTTCGAGATCATCGCCCTCGCCGCCGTCCCGCTGCCCCTCGACGTCTCGGAAAAGGTGCCCGCTGAGCTCGACACCCGGCTCGACGGCCGGTACCTCGACGCCCGGCGCCCGCGGGTCACCGCGGTCTTCCAGGTGCGGAGCTGCGTCCTCGGCGTCATCCACGAGCTGCTCTACGCCGAGGGCTTCATCAACATCCAGACGCCGAAAGTGGTGGCGGCGGCGACGGAAGGCGGGACAGAACTCTTCCCCATCGCCTACTTCGAAAAGGAGGCATTCCTCAACCAGAGCCCCCAGCTCTACAAGCAGATGATGATGGCGGCGGGCTTCGAGAAGGTCTTCGAGATCGGCCCCATCTTTCGCGCCGAGGAGCACAACACCACCCGGCACCTCAACGAGGCGACCTCCATCGACGTCGAGGTCTCCTTCGCCGACCACCATGACGTGATGGACCTGCTCGAGCGCATCATCGTCGAGGTGTACTCCCGGGTGGCCGACACCTGCCCTGCAGCGCTCGCACAGCTGGGCACCGATCTCGACGTGCCGAAGGCGCCCTTCCCGCGCCTCCCCTACGCCGAGGCCATCGACATCGCCTCCTCCCGGATCGAAGAAGACCTCGCCTACGGCGATGACATGGGCACCGCAGCGGAGCGGGCGCTCGGCGAGGAGATGGGCGAGCACTACTTCATCACCGACTGGCCCACCGAGATCAAGCCCTACTACGCCATGCCCTACGAGGACGACCCCGGGATCTGCAAGGCCTTCGACCTCATGCACCCCCGGATGGAACTCTCCAGCGGTGCCCAGCGCGTCCATGACCACGACCTCCTGGTAAGCCGGATCGAGAGCAAGGGCCTTTCTGCGGAGAGCTTCGAATTCTATCTCGAGCCGTTCCGGTACGGCATGCCCCCCCATGCGGGATGGGGGCTGGGGGCCGAGCGCCTGGTCATGACCATGCTCGATCTCCCCAATATCCGCGAGGCGGTGCTCTTCCCGCGGGACCGGCACCGGTTGACGCCATGACGCTGATGCGAAAACTGCTGCCGACCACGGTGGTGGGCAGCTACCCCGTCGTCCGGGGCAAAGGGCTTCGCACCCTCCTCGACCCGCTCGGCCACGCGGTGGAGATGGCCATTGCCGACCAGCTGCAGGCGGGCATCGACATCATCTCGGACGGACAGGTGCGGGGCGACATGATCGGCATGATCGCCGGCTCGTTGCCTGGCATCAAGCACCGCGACGTGACCGGGACCGTGCGGGCGCCGACGAAGCCCATCACCCTCGCCGACACCCGCTACGCCCTCTCCCGCCACCCCAAGGTCAAGGGGATTCTCACCGGCCCCTCGACGCTCGCCCACGGACTCAGGATCGCCACCCCCGCCTATCGCAACAAGGCCGAAGTGGCGCTCGACATCGCCCAGGCGCTCGCCGTCGAGGCCCGGGCGCTGGAGGATGCGGGCGTGACCGTCATCCAGATCGACGAGCCCATCCTCTCCACGGGGGCGGTTGATCTCCACGCCGCCCAGCACGCGGTGCATACCATCACCTCCCTGCTGCGGGTGCCCACCTGCCTGCACGTCTGCGGCGACCTCTCGGCGGTGATCGACGATATCCTGCGGATACGGGTGAACATCCTCGATTTCGAGTTTGCCAACAACCCGGCGAATCGCGATCTCATCTGCCGCAAAGACCTTGGGGGAAGGATGCTCGGCTACGGCGTGGTCGACTCCTCCGATCCGGCGGTGGAGAGCGTCGAGGTCATCGAGGGCCGGATCCGGCAGGCGGTCGACTCCTTCGACCCGGCGACGCTGCTCATCGACCCCGACTGCGGGCTGCGCATGCTCACGCGCGAGGCGGCGTTTGAAAAACTGCGCAATATGGCGACCGCAGCCGCTCGGGTGCGAACCGGGCTGTAAGGTGGGGAAAAAGAGGATTTATTCTCTGGGGGAGAAGGCGATCTCGATGGCGGACCGCAGTGCGTCGTCGGTGAAGGGCTTGAGGATGAATCCCTCCGGCCGTATTGCTCTCGCCCTCTCGATAGTGTCCATGTCAGAGTAGGAGGTCAGAAAGACACAGGGGATGCTGAAGTCCGACATGATCTCGCCGGCGGCGTCGATGCCGTCGATTGCGCCCCGCAACCGGATGTCCATCAGCACCAGGTCCGGTCGGTGATCGGCGGCGTTCACAATCGCGTCTTCCCCCGCATCAAATATGCCGCAGACCTCATAGCCGAGTTTTTTCAGCCTGTTCTCGATGAGCGAGGCGATGATGACATCGTCCTCGACCACCATGATGCGCTTTTTTGTCATGCACTATCTCATCCGATCAGTAGGGCGTTTGAAAGTGATGGTATAAGTAACTCCTGCATTGCTCTTTACGTCCAGCGTGCCCTGCAATTGCTTCACGGCGAGCATGCGGACCAGGTGGAGGCCGAGGGACCCGGACCGGTCCGGGATAAAGCCCTCGGGCAGGCCCACCCCGTTGTCGCTGATGCGGATGGCGCACGTACCGTCGCCGTCATCGGCGATACATATCGCAATCTCCCCGTCCCGGTCGCCGGGAAAAGCGTATTTGAGGGAATTGTTGACCAGTTCGCTGATGATCATGCCGCAGGGGATGGCGGTGTCGATGTCCATCTCCCCAACCGACACGGCAGTGCGAAAGTCGACATGGGCGGCTTTCGGCCCGAAGATACAGGCGATGTGATCGAGCAGGTGATCCACGTACTCGGCGAAGTCGATCCGCAGGAAATCCGAACCCTGGTAGAGTTTTTCGTGGATGAGCGCCATGCTGATGATCCGGTTCTGGCACTCACGCAGCACCTGCAGGGTCGATTCGTCTTCGAGACAGTCGGCCTGCAGGGAGAGGATGGCCGATATCACCTGCATGTTGTTTTTCACCCGGTGGTGCACCTCCTTGATCAGCATCACCTTCTCGTCGAGCGATGTCCGGATCAGCTCCTCCTGCGCCTTCTGGTCGCTGATGTCGGTGGCGATGCCCCGTATGCCGGCGGGAACGGTGCCGGCGAGGATGGGCGAGGCATGGACGAGCACGTGGACGGCATTGCCGTCTGCGTTGACGAGCGAAAATTCACGGTGCATGCTCCTCCTCGTTCCGGTACGCAGGCCTTCGAGGAAGTTCTCGAGGGCGGATCGCTCCTCCGCGCCGAAGGCATCCGCGAGGCGGAGGCCACCGGTGAGATCCGCGGCAGTGAGCCCGAGCATCCGCTGGCCGATGCGGTTGAGGAAGAGGATCCGGCCCATGGAATCGGTCTCGAACACGATCTGGGGGAGGGAGTCGGCCAGTTCTCGGAACCGTTTCTCGCTCACCCGGAGCGCCGCTTCGATTTCCTTGCGCTCGGTGATGTCCACGCAGGAGCAGAGAATGGAGGCCATGCCCTCCTCCTCGGCGGGGATTCGGGTCATGGACAGCTGCACGTCGAAGAGCATCCCGTTCGCCCTGGTTGCGGAAAGCTCGCCGATCCACCAGCCGTTGCTCTCGAGGGCCCGCTCGATCTCCCCGGTATGGGCGGGACCCGCATTGAAATACGCCCAGATCGGGCGGCCGATGAAGTCTTCCTCCCGGGCGTAGCCCCACATCGAGAGGACAGAATCGTTGATGTAGGTGATATGGCCGGAAGGCGAGGCCAGGAACGTGCCGTTAATGGAGGAATCGAGAGCATTTTTCATGATACGCAGGGACTCCTCCGCCTGTTTCCGCTCGGTGATGTCCATCACGGAGGCGATGGTGTCACCCGTTCCGGGGATGATTGCCGTGGTGACATATGCCCGCCGCACCACCCCGTGCCGCGTGAGATAGGAAAATTCGTACGCGTTCGGTGCGGCGATGGGGTTTTCCCTGCGCAATGCGCTGAGTTCCCTGACGCGCATCGCTTCGGGGGGGACGAGAAGAACGTCAATCCCCGCTCCCACCAGATCGCTGCGTGCATAGCCGCTGAGCCGCTCGGCTTCCGAATTGACGTGAGTGATGAGCAAATCGGGGTTCAAAATGACGATGGCCGTCCCCGTCGACTCGAAAATGGTCTGGTAGAGTTTTTCTGAGTCGATCCGGGCGCGTTCTGCCCGTTTTCTCTCTTCCGTCTCCTTCCGGAGCTGCTGTTCGTGGGCAAGGCACCCTTTGAGGGAGATAGCGAACCTGGCGATCACCGCGTGCAGCTGGTTGAGCTCGTAGTCGGGCAGGGGAGCGGTGCGCCGGGCGGACGCGATCTCGAGGACCCCGATGTCCCCGAGGGGGAAGAAGGCGACGACGCCGGTGCTGATCCTCCGTGTGGCGGACGCCCCGGCGAACAGGGGGTCCTGTGCACAGCACGAGAGGGGTTGCCTGCAGGCGATGCGGGAAAACAGGGGGTGATCAAGCGTGATGCACCGGACATCCGCCATCGATTCAGGGTTGGCGTAGACCAGCGTGGCATGGGTGCCCGGTTTTCCCGTGATGGCCCGGTTGGCAATCCAGACCGCCGCATAGGTGAAGTTCTTTTTTGAGAGCAGTTTTTTGATGAACTGGTCGCAGTTCTCGATCAGGTCGAGCGAGCTCCCCACCGAAAGGGAGAGCTCATAGAGGAGGGAGAGGTCGCGCAGCACCGTGCTCGTGCCCGTCCGCTCACTCATAGATCCTCCCCACGACGACCGTCTTGTTGAAAAATTCCAGAAACACGTCGCCCTCGCCGGCAATCTCTCCCAGGCTCAGCACGCCGAAGGGATCTGCCGATCCGTCCGCTGTGGCGACCGTGGCGGAAATGACGGCGAGTTCCTCTTCGAAGACATCACCGAGGTAGAGCATCCGGGAGACGCAGTCCACGACCATGGTGCCCCGCACGGGTGCTTGCCCGGCATCCATGCAGTCCCGTGCGGCGCATCCCGCCGCAGCGATGAGATTGGCACGCTCTCCTCGCAGGATACTGAGCACCGAGTGTTCGGGGACTTCGCCCACGCAGACGATGTCCGTGCCCTGCACCCGGATGGGATCGCGCACGATGTACTCGTTGGCCTCGGTGCCGATACCGAACGGGTACCGCTTTGCGAGCGAAAAGAAGTCATTTGCCGAGAGTGTCTCCCCGCAGTCGGCTTCGATTGCCCTCGCGTAGACCTCGAACGCCGGCCGCCAGTTCAGCTCGCGGATCGTCGTTCCGTCGGTGTTCGTGGCGATGAACGGGCCGTCGAAATGGGACCACCCGTGCCGCACGCCGATCCTGCTTGCGAGGGGAAGAAAGCAGACCACCGCGGCGTCGCAAAACACCCCCTCGCGGGTGAAGATGCACGGTTCCTGTGCGAGGCTTAAGGATCCCGCCCCCCCGCCGAGGTAATTGACGGCGCTCCCGAGCTTGTTGAACACCTCCGAGAGGAAGTGGGAGATGTGAGCCGAGAGCCCGTCCATGAACATGAGCGCAGTTGCTTTCTGGGGAGGGCTGCGGGTGAGAAATGCGGGGAAGTCGGGGAGCGCGAGCCCGGGCCGGTCCAGTCCCCTGATCAGGACGGGGGGGCTCAGCACGGGCAGGGAGACGACGAGTGCGCCTGAGGCCGAGACGTGTGCCCCGTGGATGATCCCCGGGAAAAATCCCCCGAAAAATGCGATGTCCCGTTCGTTCAGCGCCGCGACCAGCTGGTCCAGATCGGGTCGGTGCGCTTCCCCGAGGAAGATCGCCACCACCTCGTCGGTTTCGGGCGCGCGCTCGTCGACGGCGGCGGTGATGGAATCGATGGTGGCTTCGCGGATGTAGATAGACCTGTCCTCCTGAAGAGCAGCAGGGAAAAGGCGCCGCATCCCCGCCCTTCGTACAGTTTATGTCAGGCATTCCGGTGTATATGTGTATTTTTTTGTATCGGGGGGGTCCTCTGCCGAACAGAAAGGCTGCCCGGGCGATTGCGCGAAAAGAGTGGGACGGGGTATCAGACCACACGGGCGGTGGTGGAGAGCTCCAGCCCGTAATCCATGATATTATAGGGGTAAATCCGGGACGGCACATCCGCGTAGAGCAGTTTATTGATGACGAGCTTCCGCTCGACGACGTTGCCGTGGTACTCCTCGAGAAGGGTGATGAAAACGTCCGCAGCCCGCATCACCCGTATCTCCTCCATGCGGGTGTGCAGCCCGTCGTACATGAGGAAGAGCGCGTTGCCCCCTGACTTCTTTACGGCGCCGACCCCATCGGTCAGGAGCCGGAGGGCGACCTCGATCCCCTCCTCGATGATGATGCTGGAGAGCGAATCGACCACGATCCTATCGCCCTGTATCTCTCTGGTGAGGTCTTCGGGCTTCGTGCTCAGCACGTCGATCATTCCGTCCTCGACTACCGAATCGATCATGAAGTACCTGCCCTCCCGATCGTCCGCTTTCCAGAACTGTTTGGCCATGCGGTCCGACCCGGTGAGCGGGCTCCCGTAGAGCACGACAGAGGTGCCTTCCGGAAACCCTCCCCCCAGCTGGAAATCGAGGCCTGCTATCCCCGTCGGGCGTCGCGGCCGCCCTTCGACGTCTTCCGCCTTCGTATCCTGTGGCATTCCAATACCCTATCTTCTGCCCACAAATAAATAAGTATCCACGTGTATTTAGCGCAAATTGCCTGTAGCATTCGGATATCGGGGGATCACGAGAGCGCAATTCAGGCCTCGCGGAACCGGTCCCGCAGGTCCCTCCGGAGCAGCTTCCACCCGTGGACCCGGGGCAGCTCGTCGAGGATCACCACTTTCCGCGGGACTTTGTAGCCGGCGAGGCGGGCCTTCCCGAACGCCATGAGCTCTTCGGGGGAAATGACACAGCCGTTTTCGGGCACCACGGCGGCGACGGGGATCTCACCGCGGTGGAGATCGGGAATCCCGAAAATGGCGATGTCCCGTATCCCGGGATGTTCGATGAGCACCTTCTCCACTTCGGTGGGGTAGATCTTCCACCCCGACATGACGATCATGTCTTTTTTCCGGTCGGTGATGGCCAGCATGCCGTCTTCGTCGATATACCCGATATCCCCGGTCAAAAACCACCCTTCTGGCAGGAAAACATCCCGCGTCGCCCCGGGCATATTCCAGTAGCCCCGCGCCACCGCCGGCCCCCGCAATGCGATCTCGCCCACCTCGCCCGCGGGAAGGGAGACAGACGGGTCGGTGACATCGACGATGGTCACCTCGGAATAGCCGACGGGTTTTCCGACGCTCCTGAATTCATCGGCGGTCTTATAGTCGTCGGGGCGGATGGCCGTGCCGGTGCCGACCACGATGGTCTCGGAAAGCCCGTATGCATTCACGATGGGGGTGTCGAACCGCGCGTGGAACTCCTTCCAGATGCGCGGGTGAAGCGGCCCGCCGCCGCTGATCATCAGGCGGGCGCTCGAGAACGTATCCTCCGTTCCGGGCGGCGTGGCGAGGAGGGAGTGGATCACTGGTGGCATGCCGGCCACCACGGTCGCTTGCATCGATTCGACGAGATCGAGGTAGCGGTCGAGATCGAAGCGCTCCATGATCACCCAGGTCCCCCCGGCCTTCACCACGGCGATCCCCCAGCTCACGCCCACGTGGGCCATGGGGTAAATGCCGAGGTAGACATCTTCGTTGCACAGATCCAGGACGTCCCGTTCGGCGTCCATCGCCGCCATCCAGTTGCCGTGGGTGAGCATCGCCCCTTTCGGCTTTCCGGTCGTCCCCGAGGTGTACTGGAGCTGGCAGAGGTCGTTGCAGTCGCAGTGGACGGGGGCAAATCTTGCGTCCTGCTCCCCGAGACTGCTCCACGGGACGGTGCCTTTGACGTCGCCGTCCACGATGATGATGGCGGTGAGCGTGGCGGCGCGTGAGCAGGCCCCCCGTGCGGTCTCCCAGCCCTGCTTCGAGGTGATGAGGGCTTTGGCCCCTGCATCGTCGACATGGTAGCGCACCTCGCCTTTGCGGAGGGCGATATTGAGCGGCACGGCGATGGCGCCTGCTCGCCAGACGGCACAATAGCTGATCAGGTACTCCGGCGAACTGTCGAGGTAGATACACACCCGGTCTCCTTTGGAAACACCGAGCGCCGCAAGGCCGGACGCCACGCGCATCGTTTCGGCGAGCAGGTCCCGAAAGCTGCAGGTCCGGCCCGACGCCGGGTGGACGAGTGCGGGTTTATCCTCGTAGCGTGCGTTGTTATCCAGAAATGCGGTGAAATTCGTCATGGCGGGCTCCCGGCGAGTTGCGGCACTACTGTACTCTGGCGTATAAGTCTGCGCATTGCGCCATAAAGGTTCGGAAAACGCCGTCCGAAAAAAGGATTACTGGTATTCGGGAGGCTGGATCTCGGCAGGGAGACCTCCCTTGAAATGCTGCTGGATGCGGCGGTAGTGCTCGCGCAGGCGCTCGTTCATCATGGGGTGCACTTTTCCGAGAGCGGTTTCGAAATGGTGCTGGTCAATCAGGTTCGACCCGTCCCGCATGGCGTACATCGCTGCCTCGCGGCAGAGCAGCTCGAGGTCCGAGCCCACGTACCCCTCGGTATGCTCGGCAAGGAAATTGAGCATGGCATCGCGTCCAGGATCGACCAGATGGAGCGATCCGGCCCGAATATGCGCGAGAATGGAATCCCTGCGCTCGGACATGCTCAGCGGCTCGCCGTGGTTTTTGCTCAAGCCCGCGAGCTCGGCCTTCATATCGTCGATGGTGACGATCATCCGGTCACTCATGGACTCGAAGAGATCTTCCAGCCTGTTCTCGTCCAGCCCTTCGGTAATCCGGACCAGATCGTCGATGCTCGACCCTTTCAGGGGAATGGGCCGGGTGTGGATGTCGAGGATCCGCTTGCGGCTTTCCCTATCCGGCTCGGCGATGTAGATGAGGCGGTCGAACCTGCCCGCCCGGAGCAGCGCCGGGTCGATGAGTTCGGGACGGTTGGTCGCCCCCATCACCACAACGCCCCGCATGTCCTCGAGTCCGTCCATCTCGGTGAGGATCTGGTTAACCACGCTCTCGATGACGTGGGAATCGCCTCCGCCGCCCCGTGCCGGCGCGAGGGCATCCATTTCGTCGAAGAAGATGATCGCGGGGGCGACCTGACGCGCTTTGCGAAAGACCTCCCGCAC
The DNA here is from genome assembly GCA_011048835.1 of Methanoculleus sp. Taxonomy (GTDB): domain Archaea; phylum Halobacteriota; class Methanomicrobia; order Methanomicrobiales; family Methanomicrobiaceae; genus DSDF01. The sequence goes on from DSDF01000082.1 coordinate 19,569, forward strand.
TGCGCGCTCGCTTTCTCCCACCCACTTGGAGAGCAGCTGCGGGCCCCGGACGGCGATGAAGTTCGCCCCGCTCTCGTTTGCCACCGCCTTGGCGATGAGGGTCTTTCCTGTGCCGGGCGGGCCGTAGAGGAGCACGCCGCGCGGGGGCTCGATCCCGAGGCGCTCAAACCGGCTCCGGCGGGTGAGCGGGTACTCCACCGCTTCCCGCACCTCCTCTTTTTCGTTCTCGAGCCCGCCGATATCGTTCCAGGTGATGTGGGAGACCTCTAAAAACACCTCCCGCATGGCGCTGGGGTGCATCTCCCGCAGGGCATCGCGGAAATCGTTGATGGTGACCTCCATCGACTCGAGCATCTCGGTCGGGATCTCGTCCACCTCGAGGTCGATCTCGGGCATATACCTTCTCAGGGCTTTCATGGCCGCTTCCCGGGCAAGTGCGGCGAGATCGGCCCCCACGAACCCGGTTGTCCGGGTGGCGAACTCCTCGAGGAACCGCTCACGCGTCCGCATCACCTCGTCTTCCAGCACCTTGAGCTCCTCGCGCATATCGGCCCTGCCCGCCTCATCGAGATCCCCCTCTTTTACGAGCACTTCCCTGCGCTTGTCCAGGATCCTGCTCTCGCCTTCCAGCGGCATCCCGCGGGTGTGGATGCGGAGCACTTCAAGACGGTCCTCCTCGTTGGGGACCCCGATCTCGATCTCGCGGTCGAACCGGCCGGGACGGCGCAGCGCCGGGTCGATGGCGTCGAGGCGGTTGGTGGCCCCGATCACCACCACCTCGCCGCGTTCCTCGAGCCCGTCCATCATGGTGAGCAGCTGGGCGACGACACGGCGCTCCACCTCGCCGGTCACCTCCTCGCGCTTGGGGGCGATGGAGTCCAGCTCGTCGATGAAGATGATGGAAGGCGCGTTGTTCTGCGCCTCCTCGAAGATCTCTCGCAGGCGCTGTTCGCTCTCCCCGTAGTACTTGGAGATGACCTCGGGCCCGGCGATGGGGATGAAATTCGCCCCGCTTTCGTTTGCCACCGCCTTGGCGATGAGGGTCTTGCCCGTGCCCGGCGGGCCGTAGAGGAGCACGCCCTTGGGGGGATCGATACCCAGCTTGCGGAAGAGCTCGGGGTGGCGCATGGGCAGTTCGATGGTCTCCCGCACGCGCTGGAGCTCGCCCTTCAGCCCGCCGATGTCCTCGTAGGAGATGTATCGCAGTCCCTCGAACCCCGCCGCCGGTTTGTCGGAGAACTCTATCTGTGTATTTTTCGTGATGATGACCGCGTGTTCCGGCTCCATGACCACCGCCTTGAACGAGATGATCTGCGGTTGCATGAAGGGCATCCCGGCCTGGACGGGGACGGTATCGTTTTTTGCCATCGGGAAATCGATGAAATGGTTGATGGCCTGGTTGAAGTTGATGGGCGCCTGCCGGGGGAGGTCTTCGGGGGGTGCGAAGACTACCCGTTCAGCCTCGATCTCTTCGGTGACCTTGGCTATCTGGACGCGCTCCCCGATACTCACTTCAGCGTTGGCGCGGGTGAAACTGTCGATGCGAATCTTCCCCTGGTTCCAGTCGTTCACCATCATCCGCCAGACCTTGGCGACGGTCCGGCGTTTTCCTTCGATATAGATGAGGTCGCCGGGGGAGAGCCGCAGCTGCAGCATGGTGTCCGGATCGAGGCGGGCTTTCCCTCCGCCCTGATCCTCGGGATATGCACTATCCACCTTGAGGAACATATCGAATCACTCTAAAACCATATATGGCATAGTTAATAAGTACTGTTACGCATGCAGATTCTCTTCTTTGATCCCTTCAACGGCGCTGCGGGGGACATGGTGACCGCCGCCCTCCTTGCCCTTGGTGCTGACCGCGATGCGGTTGCCCGCGCCATGCGCTCGGTGGTGGGCGAGCCCGAGATCACCGTGGTCGACCGTTGCGGCATCCGGGCGCTGCGCATCGAGACCGGGGCGGGAGGAGAGCACCGGACGCTCGAGGAGGTGCTGGCGCGGGTCGCCGCCTGTGATGCCCCAGAAACCGCCAGACGGATGGCCAGGAGGGTGTTCGAGCGCATCCACCGGGCCGAGACGTCGGTCCACGGCGATCAAGCCCACTTTCACGAGGTGGGTGCGGACGATGCCGTCGCCGACGTGATCGGGGCCTGCACGGCGTTCCACGCTCTTGCTCCCGGTGCCGTGGTGGTGCGCCCCGTCGGGCTCGGAGAAGGGACCACGGAAGGATCGCACGGCAGGTTTCCTCTCCCCGCGCCGGCGACCATCGCGATCCTGCGCGAGGCGGGCCTGCCGGTCAGGTTCACCGGGGAGCAGCGTGAGCTCTGCACCCCCACGGGGGCGGCGCTGCTGGCGGAGTTCGCCGCGGTGGGCGGCGTCCTTCTCGCCGACGCCCGTATCCGCGGCATCGGCTACGGTGCCGGGAGCAGGGACCCGGACCACACCCCCAATGTCCTGCGCGCCCTCCTGCTCGAGACCGGCGATCCCGGCGGGGAGGGAGATCGGGTCGACATTCTCGAGACCAATGTCGACGACGTGACCGGGGAGGTGATCGGCCACGCGATCGGGCGGCTGATGGAGGAGGGGGCGCGGGACGCGTCGGCCGTTCCTGCGGTCATGAAAAAAGGGCGTGCAGGCCACCTGGTGCGCGTCGTCTGCGCCCCCGCCGATACCGACCGCCTCGCCGCCCTGATCACCCGCGAACTCGGCACGCTGGGCATCCGGTGCATCCCCTCCGTCCACCGCTTCGTGGCCCGGCGCACCGTGGAGGAGGTGGCGGTAATGGTCGGGGGTTCGGAGTACTCGCTCAGAGTGAAGGTGGGATGGGACGGCCCCTTCCCCTCGTCGCTGAAGGCGGAATACGAGGACGCGCGGGCCTGTGCACAGGCGGCGGGCATCCCCCTGCGCGAGGCGATGCGGCTCGCGGAGGAGGCCGGCTGGCGCAGGATCCGGGAGAGGGGAGCGGAGCGATAGATGGACTCATCGCGTGTGTCCACCGGGTCGCCCGCCCTCGATGATCTGCTGGGCGGGGGGCTGGAGCGCAGGACCATCACTCAGGTCTACGGCGAGCCGGGATGCGGCAAGAGCACCCTCTGCCTGCTTGCCGCCGTAGCGGTGCTGGCCGAAGGCCTGCCGGTGGTGTACATCGATTCCGAGGGCTTCTCCGCCGACCGGTTCCGGCAGATCGCCGGTGACGCCGCAGAGTCCTGCGCCGACCGGCTCTTCCTCTTCGAGCCCGAGACCTTCGACCAGCAGGCGATCATGATCGGGGAGTGCGAGGCAATCGTGCGGTCACGGCATGCGGGGCTCATCGTGCTCGATTCGGTGACCGCCCTCTACCGCAGTGAGATGCTGCCGGGAGGTGAGGTGCAGCGCCGCCTCGGGCACCAGCTGGTCAGGCTGCTGGGGTACGCCAAACGCTTCGACATTCCCGTGCTCGTCACCAACCAGGTGTACATGGACATCGACCGAGGGGTCGTGAAGGGGCTTGGCGGCACCACGCTCCGCCACATCTCCAAGGCCATCGTGCGGATCGAAAAGCGCAACGGCTCGCGGCGTGCCGTACTGGAAAAGCACCGTTCCCTGCCCGAAGAGGGAGCATTCGAGTTTGAAATCGTAAAAGAGGGGATTAAAAGGTTATAACGCCGGTGAACACGCTCACCGCGGGCCCTTCCATCTTCGTCTCCTCGTCGAGGTAGATGGTGAGCGGCCCGCCGGGGGTGTGCACCTCGACGGTCGTCCCGATGGGCGCCATCGCCGCCATCCCCTGTTCGGCAAGGTGGTGGGCGACGGCGGCCGAAGCGGTCGCTCCGGTGCCGCAGGAGAGGGTTTCACCCTCGATGCCCCGCTCGAACGTCCTGATGCGCAGCTCGTTTTCACCGGCGATCTCGACGAAGTTCACGTTGGCACCTTCGGGAAAGGAGTGATGGCGGCGGATGATGGGGGCTACCTCGTCGAGAGGGATATGGGCGATCTCGTCGACGAATACCACGGCGTGGGGGACGCCGACGCTCACCGCATAGACCTCGTAGTCGGCGATGCTCTCTTTGTATTCTCCTTCACCCTCGGCGGGGATGTCGGCCCGGTCGAATCTGGGCGTGGGCATCGAGACCACGGCACTGAACCCCCCTTCCCCGGTGCCCTTCATCTCCATGGTGATCTCGCCTGCCGGGGTCTCCACGGTGCAGAAATCCTTGGCGAGATTTGCATCGTAGATATACCTGCCCAGGCAGCGGATCCCGTTGCCGCACATCTCCGCTTCGCTCTCGTCCGGCTGGAAGAGACGCATCTTAAAGAGTGACGTGGCGGACCCCGAGAGGAACAGCACGCCGTCCGCCCCGATGCCGTAGCGCCGGTCGCAGTAGAGGCGGGCGAATACGGGCTTCATGTCATCGGGAATCACAGTCCCCTGTAGTTCATTAATGAGAATGAAATCATTCCCGTTGCCATGTAATTTGGTGAAATAAATTTCCATACAGCATCAACCCTCGTGCGGTCACAGCAAGGCTGCGTGCACATGTAGCATGATCTATCAGGTGGTAGCCTGATCATACAATAAGGATTGTGTTTTTCAGCGTGATCCCCATTTTGAAAGCGCCCGTGCAAGTTCGGGATGGTCCTGTGCGTATTCTTCGGAGCCCACGCCCGCCAAGAACGCGTCCACCGCCTGCCGCATGGCCCGGGCGCCGGCGGCCGTGCCGTCGGGGTGCCCGTGGATACCCCCGCCCGCCTGGAGCACCACGTCGGTGCCGAGGGTGCTCAGTTCGGCATGCACCTTGCCGGGGTGCAGCCCGCCGCTTGCCACGGGGAACGCGGCGTTCATCCCGAACGACGCTTCGGTGAGCGCACGGTTGTCGCCAAGGAGTTCCTCCAGGTTGTGCTCCATCTTGCCGCTCACCGTGCCGGTATGCAGCTGGTCGCCGCCCAGCATGCGCACGATCCGGGCGATGGGCCGCATGGCCACGCCATGATGGGGATTTCTCGTCATCGCCGCATGCATGGTGCGGTGGACATGGATGGGAACCCTGATACCCGGGGCCTCGGCGAGCGCCTGCAGTGCGGAAAAGCCGCAGGTGATCACGTCGACCATGAGGGTATTGGCCCCGAGGTCGATGGCATACTCCGCACGCTCCACGATGCGGTCGGCCCGGTCCGAGACATTGACCGCATAGAGCACCGTTCTGCCGGTCTCCGATGTCGCCTCGTCGAGCCGGGCCATGACCGCCGGCACGCGCTCGTCGAGGGGGCAGAATGCCTGGCTGGTCAGGGTCTCGTCGTCCTTGATGAAATCCACACCTCCCATTGCGGCCTCGTAGGCGACCGCGGCGGTGTCTTCGGGGTTCAGCCCCACTTTCGGCTTGATGATGGTCCCGACGTGGGGGCGCCGTGTCGTGCCGATCAGTTTCCTGACCCCCTTGATGCCGAATTTCGGCCCCTTGAAGGGGACGAGCCCGGCGGGCAGGTCGATGTCCAGCAGGCGGACCGCGGCCAGGCTCGAGAGGCCAAAGAGGTTTCCGGCAACCACGGAGAGGTACTGGGGGACATTGCCGGGCTCGAAGATCTCCGCGGGGAAATGTATCTTCGTGACATATCCGTCTCCTCGCGCGTCCACGCTCTCGACGCTGCCGTCGAGCCGCTGGACATAGGCGGTGCGGGTGGTAAGATCGGTCCACGTGCCGGTCGTCTCCTCCTCGGAGATCGCCTGCGCCGCCTGCTCGGGGCTCGTTCCCTGATCGGGGATGAAGAAATAGGTTGCAATCACATCTGGCATGCTACTCACTCCTGATCTTGGTGATCGATTTCAAATATTTTCTGGAACTCCTCGATATCCCAGCCGAGGTACTCCCTGATGATGACATAAGCGAGTTCGGGGGGGAACGCCCCCTGCTCGGTGACGATGAGATCGACGTATTCGGCCGGGGTCACGTCGAATGCGGGATTGTGAACCGTTACGTGACGAAGGGCGCCTGCGATGTCCGCGGCGAGCACCTCCCCCGGGTCCCGCTCTTCGATCTCGATCAACTCCCCGAGAATTGTCCGCGGCGCGAACTTGTAGGTTTCGGCGGCCACGACGAGGTTGGTGCGGGCTTCGTGGGCGGCGAGGGCGATCTGTGAGGTGCCGATCTTGTTGACCACCGCCCCGTTGACCGCAATGGCGTCCGATCCCACGATGACGAGATCGATGTCGTTCATGAAGGAGCGCGCTGCGGAGTCGACGATATAGCGGGTGGGTATCCCGGCGTCGTTGAGCGCCCTGATGGTCAGCAGCCCCTGGTTGCGGGGGCGCACCTCGGTAGCGAAGACCTCGACCTCTTTGCCCTGCCGGTGGGCCTCGAGGATGCAGGCGAGCGCCGCCTGCGAGTTGCAGTGGGTCATCAGGACATCGCCGTCCGAGATGTGGCGCGCCCCGATCTCGCCGATCCGCTCGACCGCCGTGGTCGAGGACGCGATGAACGCATCGGCCCGCGAGTGCAGGGCACGGCGGGCTTCGTCGAGGCTGGCAGCCCGCCGGACGCTGTTCATCACGAAATGAAGCGCATTGGGAAGCGATACTGCTGTCGGCCTCGTGGCGAGGAGGGTGCCCGCGGCCCGCTCCATCTCCTGCAGATAGCGTTCGAGGGACGACGCATCGACGGTGTGATCATGGTCTTTGAGGGCTTCGACCGCGGCGCGGGCGATTTTCCCCGCCCCCCGGATCTCCATTGTCCGTATCTTCTCCGCGGTTTCGTAAAGCGACATTACCTTCAATGAGGAGGTGATAATATAATAATTGATAGAATTATTGCCGTGAATCTATGTCGATTGCCGTGGTATTTGACAGTGCGGGAACGCTTCTCCGCACCTTTCGGGTGGCGAAGGATATCCGGAAAGAAGAGATCATCGAGGACGTGGAAACCACCACGCTCGCGTATTCATGCGAGGAGCGGGCGCTGGTCACCCTCTATCTCCACTCAATGGATGTCATGGAGGCACCCGCGGAGCAGCTGCTCTCCGAGTTCCTCACCTCCCGGCAGATCGGGTTCGGGATCGCCTGCGCATGGCAGGTGGTCACCGCAGAGGACGTGGCGGCAATACTCTACCATGACAGGCTGGCCCGCGTCGGTGATTTGCAGGACTGCATCCGGAGGGTGTGGGGGATCTGCAAGCGTGAAGTGGTCGTTGCCCTTGCAAGCGGCGTCATGATCAACCAGATGATGGAGGGGATCGAGTACACCATCACCTCCGGCGGCCGCCCGTTCAAGGGTGCGCGGGAGACGGTCAGGGAACTGCACAAAATGGGGATCGCCACCTACGTGGCGTCCGGCGACCGGACGGACAAGCTGGTGCGGATGGCGGACTACCTCGGCATCCCCCACGACAATGTCCACGGGGTGGCCACCCCCTCCATCAAGGCACAGGTGGTCCGGGATTTGAAGTCCCAGTACGATACCGTGGTCATGGTCGGCGACGGCATCAACGACCTGACGGCACTGCGGGAAGCTCACGTCGCCATTCTCTCAAAACAGCAGCCCGGCAACAAACCGCAGGCGCTCACCGACGCGGCGGATTACATCATCGAAAGTGTGACGGAGGTGGCCGATATCGTGAGAAAACTGCAATGTGGCACCGAATCGGCCTTGTGACAATATAAAGACTAATATTGTGTTAATGCAACAGTAAAAATGAGAGGTTACGTATGGCCCCCTTGATCACGGTTAATAATCTTTGCATGGCATTTAACGGAAATGAGGTGCTGAAAAATATCAATTTCACCATGGAGGATGGTGAAATCCTCGGCATTATCGGCAGGAGCGGTGCGGGAAAAACGGTGCTCATGCACCTGATACGGGGGGTTGACGAACCCCCCACGAGCGGGGAGATCCTCTATCATATCGCAGCGTGCGAGGGCTGCGACCATATCGATGTGCAGAGCGCAGCGGGATCGGCCTGTCCCCGGTGCGGGGGCGCCATGACTGCCGCTGATGTCAATTTCTGGAATCCGGACAACGAGGTGCTGAAGAAGCGGATCATGCGCCGGACGGCAATCATGTTCCAGCGCACCTTCGCGCTCTACGGCGACGACCGGGTCATCGAGAACGTGCTCCATGCGCTCGACGATGTACGCTATCCGGTCGAGCATGCCGTGGGGCGGGCCGCCGACCTGCTCGATGAGGTCCGTCTCTCTCACCGGATGATGCATATCGCCCGTGACCTTTCAGGCGGGGAAAAACAGCGTGTCGTGCTGGCGAGGCAGCTGGCGAAAGAGCCCTTGCTCCTGTGTGCCGACGAGCCGACCGGCACCCTCGATCCCAAGACCGCCACGGTGGTGCACGATCTCCTCAACGAGGCGGCCGCGAAGAACAATATGGGCATGATCGTCACCTCTCACTTCTCCCAGGTTGTCGAGGATATTGCCGACCGTGCAATCCTGCTCGACGACGGAGAGATCGATGCCATCGGCTCCCCCTCCGAAATCATCCAGAAGTTCATGGAAAATGCAACGGATACCGAGACGTTCGAGCAGGCGGAACTCGGGGAGAATATTCTCGTCGCACGCGATGTCGCCAAACGCTACCTCTCGGTCGACCGCGGGGTGATCAAAGCGGTGGACGGCGTCTCCTTCAACGTGTCCGAGCGCGAGATCTTCGGCATCATCGGGACGAGCGGTGCCGGGAAGACCACCCTGTCCCGGATCATCGCCGGGATTATCGAGCCGACCGGCGGGGAGATGAACATCCGCATCGGCGAGGAATGGATCGACATGACCAAGCCCGGCATCCAGTTCCGGGGCCGGGCCAAGGCCTATATCGGCCTGCTCCACCAGGAATACGACCTCTATCCCCACCGCACAGTCCTCGACAACCTCACCGACGCTATCGGCCTTGAATTCCCGAAAGAGCTGGCGATCCGCAAGGCGATTCTCACCCTGCGCATGGCGGGCTTTTCGGAGGAAAAAAGCCATTTAATCCTTGAACGCCGCCCCGACCAGCTGTCCGAGGGGGAGAAGCACCGCGTGGCGCTCGCCCAGGTGCTGATTCGCGAACCGAGAATTGTCCTCCTCGACGAGCCGACCGGCACCATGGACCCCATCACGAAGATCGACGTCAAGCACTCGATCATGCATGCCCGCGAGGAGATCGACGAGACATTTATCGTCGTGTCCCACGATATGGACTTCGTGACTGATATCTGCGACCGTCTGGCACTCATGCGGGGCGGAAAAATTGTGAAAATTGGGCCCACAAAAGAGGTGATCGAAGCGCTCTCCGCCGAAGAGCGTGAGATCATGGCAAAACCGGAACCCTGAGGTGGCGAGATGATCGAGATCCACCTCGACGGGACGAGGTTGGAGCTACAGGAAGGGACGACACTGGGGGACATTCTCCCCGCCCGGAAAAAAAAGTGCTGCGTGGCAATCGTCCGTCCGGTGGAGGCGGAACTTGCCGAGACAAAGAACATCAAATTCTACACCACTGCCGGCGAGGTGGTGGTCGAGCTCAACGATGCAGCAACGCCCTTTCTCAAAGGAAGAGACCTGGCAGCGCTGTTTTCGCCGGAAGAAGGCGAACAGGGGCTCGCAGTCGGGTGGGGAGACCGCTATGCTGTATCGTTCGGCCCGTTTTCTGCGCAGTTTTCGCCTTCGCGCAGGCCCTTCCGGTACGCGAAAGGCGACCTGGTTGTCGGCTGCGGTGGATATGACCCGCGCCGTTCGTTTTTGATCTTTTCACGAGCGGACCACATGGCGGATTTCGGCGCCGCAGCGGACGGCGGCGTGATCGGGAAGGTGGTGAGCGGCAGGGGGGTGCTCGGCCGCTGGGCCCCCGGCGATGCCGTGGAACGCATCGAGCGGGTGATCAGCTGGGCGGACCAGACCAATTCCTTCATCGCCTCGGACGACAGCCTGCCGCTCGAAGATGGTATGTATATCGTCTCGTTCGTGCGGGCGGTGGCCGAGGGGTATTCGCCGGATGCCATCGACACAGCAACGGCCGAGAGCGTGGAGCACCTGCTCATGACGCTGGAGGACGGGTATTTTCTGGTGAAGCGCAGCACGAGCACCCATATCATGGACCAGAAACTGATCGGGACGCCTGTTCCCCAGGAGAACAAGGCCTCCCGCCTCGAAGGGATCGTTACCGCACGGACACGCGGCAAAGCAAAAGGGTGCATCTATATTTATACGCAGGATACCCCGGGAAGCCCGGCGCACACGGTGGTCGGCAGGGTCGAACACGGGATCGAGCTGGTCAAGCTGGTGCGCGAGGGGGATGCCTTCTGCTTCGCGGTCGAGCCCGAACGCCTCGATTTCATGGGCATGACGGTCGCAGAGGCGCGATCGGTCGCAGCAGCCCGTGGTGTTTCAATCGAGATCGATGAGGAGGATGACCGCCGGGTCGTGGTGGGGCAGGAGCCCGGGACCACCCTTGAAGTCCTCGCTGGATCGCATGCCGCCCTCACCACGGTCCCCGCGGACAACGTGCTCGCCATCCGCCTCGACGACAAGCACGCACCCATGACCTGCACGATCTTCCGGGACGTCACGGGCCTCAAAGAGCACCGGATCGGGTTTATGCCGTTTTTATTCAATTTCGAGGACGTCTATCTCTTCAAGCCGAAGATCGCAACCGGCAGAAAGATCAACCTTGAAAACCTCCCCACGGAAGAGGTTCCCGCGTTCACGCTCGCCATGACCAATGACTCCCGCAAGAGCAGTGGCCTCGTGGGCGTCCGCGTCGCGCCCAGCACCGAGTTCGGCCCCACATCGGAGCCGTTCGGCGGTACGAACGTCTTCGGCATGCTGCTCGAACCCGAAAAGCTGGTGAGCTTCAAGGAAGGGGACACCGTCGTGGTCAGGGAGGTGCGGTCGTGAAGGAGTATGTCCCGATCTACGTGGGCACGGTCACCCGGTACGTGTTCGTGGACTCGCCCGACATCACCCCGCAGACGCTCGCCACGCGGGCTTACGAGGTGTCGGAGGGCGTGATGATCAAGGAGACCTGTTTCGGCCTGCAGGTCACCGGTATGCCGGAGGAGGTCGACCGCCTGATCGAGCATATCCGGCTGATGGACCCCAACCACATCTTTGTCAAGGACCGGGGATTTCCGCCGGGCGACCCGAGGCGGTGCCGGGCCAATCTCGGGGGAGCGCGGCCCGGCTACTACGGGCACGAGTTCGAGATGGGGCTGATCCGTTTCGTGTCCCACGGTCTGGACGCAATAGAACTGATGGACGAGCAGGACTACCCGGAGGTCAAACACACCCGGACCGCCGGACCGGGGCTCGATGCCAGAACACTCAAACGACTTATTGACGCTGAGGAGAAGTGAAATGGTAAAAGTGTTTATTTATCCCTCGACGAGCCTGATACTCTCGGATATGGTGGACAGGTGGGGACACGAGCCGCTCGGTGCGGCGCTGCAGATCCGGGAGCGGATCCAGACCCCGGGATTCGACTCGCCCCCCCTCCAGATGACCCCGGATGACCCGAAACGGGGCCTGCGGTATGCCGCGGTCGAGGTGCCCTCGGGCGTGCGGGGGCGGATGGCACTTATGGGGCCGCTGATCGAGGAGTCGGAGGCGGCGATCGTCATCAACGATGCGGATTTTTCGTTCGGGTGTATGGGATGCGCACGGACCAATGAGCTGGTCAAGCTGCTGATCCGGCACCGGGATATCCCGATTCTCGAGCTGACCTACCCCCGCTCCGAGGAGGAGGGGGTGGCGTTCGTGGGGGCGATAAAGCAGTTCCTCACCGGCCTTTCGGAGGGCGCCGCGTGACCCAGAAGGTGCGGGTGGCTCAGCTCTCCTGCGGGCCTGAACATTCCGGGGTACAGGGGGAGATCTACGAAGCAGCGGAAGCGGTGAACGCGGAGATGTTCTTCCCCGATCTCACCCTCGCCGACATCCGCAGGTACTACGACGAGTTCGGGCTCGAGGCCCGGAGCCCCGACCTGAAACTCGCCATCGCCCGGGCCAAAGCGCTCGTCGAAGGGCGCGTGGACGCCGACGCCGTGTTCATCGCCACATGCTTCCGGTGTGCGGAGGCTGCGATCGTGCGCAACGAACTGCGCCGCTATATCCACGAGCACTCCGACCTTCCGGTGGTCAGCTACTCGTTTACGGAGCGGACGACAGCCGGAACGCTGCTGACGCGGATGGAGGCGCTGACCACCATCGCCCGGCGCCGCGCCCTCCTGGCCCGCGAGGTGCAGGAGGGGCTCACCCTCGGGGTGGACAGCGGGTCGTCCACCACCAAGGCGGTGGTCATGCGCGACAACGAGATCATCGGCACCGGCTGGGTCCCCACGGTCAGGGTGAATGAGAGCGCCGACGAGGCGGTGGCGCTGGCGCTCAAGGAGGCGGGGGTGACGATCGACGAGATCGAAGCCATCGGGACGACCGGCTATGGGCGCTTCCTGGTGGGCGACCACCTCGCCGCAAATCTCGTGCAGGAGGAACTGACCGTGAACTCCAAGGGAGCGGTCTACCTTGCAGACCGCCAGCACGGTCCGGCCACGGTCATCGATATCGGTGGCATGGACAACAAGGCCATCTCGGTGCAGGACGGCATCCCGGGAACCTTCACCATGGGCGGCATCTGTGCGGGCGCCAGCGGGAGGTTCCTCGAAATGACCGCGAAACGGCTGGGGATCGACATCACCGAGCTCGGCCCCATCGCCATGAAGGGGATCTCGAAGAAGGTCCCCATGAACAGTTACTGCATCGTCTTCGGTACGCAGAGTCTGGTCAATGCGCTGGCCGCCGGCAGCACCCCGGAAGACGTGGCGGCCGCGGCCTGCCACAGCGTTGCCGAACAGGTGTTCGAGCAGCAGCTGCAGGAGGTGGACATCAAGGAGCCGGTGATCATGGTGGGCGGGACGTCGCTCATCGAAGGGCTGGTCCACGAGATGGGCCAGCTCCTGCAGACGGATATCCTGGTCCCCCCGCACTCGCAGTTCATCGGTGCGGTCGGCTGCGCACTGCTTGCCTCGGGGTTCAGGGGTGGACGATCCGATGAAAGCGTTTGAGTATTTCGAGGTGGAATGCGAGGATGCGGTGGGGGCGGAATCCTACCGGCGGATAGCCGGGGATATCCTCGGCGACCTCGACCTGATCAAGGTGATCGGCAGGCTGCACATCTACATCGATCCGAAGGTGCCCCTCTTTCTCGCGGTGGGCCTGACCCGAAAACTGCCCCGGCGGGTGCGGCTCCGTGAATTTGCAAACGTGCTCGAGAAGGGAGACGGGGTGGTCATCGATATTTCCGACGAGACCCATTTGTCCCGGCTCCTGCACATCCTCTGGGAGCGGTTCGGGCGCGACCAGGTGGAGCAGCCCGACCGGTGGACGATCCAGATCCGGGGCGGCGGGGCGGACCCGTCCGAGATCGAGGAACTGATCGTATTTGATCCCACCGAAAGCCTGGCAAAAGACATCATCTACGCCTTCCAGTACATCGCCCCCGAGGGCTTCAAGGTCCGGCGCCAGCTCGTGAAAGAGGGGAGGTTTTACTATGTGGCGAGCGAGAACACGCTTGATGTGGACGAGGTGGACCGCCTGCTCGCGGAGAACTTTGCCAAGATCGGGGTGAACGAATGACGCTCGTGCCGATCACCTACAAGGGAGGCGTCTACCGCCACGACGAAGTTGTCGATCTCATCGACGATCTCGGGGGGTATGTCATCCAGAAGCACCAGCTCGCCCAGGAGATCGTCCTCCAGTCCCTGGTGCCCAAAGAGGATATCGACTTCCTGCGCGCGGTTGCCCGCCCCCTCGCCGGAGAGGTGATCGAGGCGCCGCTCGTGGGCACCGAGATCGCCGTTATAAGCCCCAGTCTCGAGATCCACCACCTCCCGCACGCCTCCTGCGATGTGGCCGAATACCTGCGCCGCGTGGGCGCAAAGACAAACGTGATCGGGCTTGCCCGCGGGTTCGGAAAACGGATAGCCAACCTCAACCTCGAGGAACGGGACGTGATCAACGAGCACGACTGCGCGGTCTACCTGCTGGGCAACTTCGAGGAGTGCATCCGGGAGAAACTGCCTTCGCTCCGTCGCGGCGTCACCGTCCCCATCGTGGTCGCCGGCGCCCCCTCGGCCGATCGCCTGAAAGAGATCATCGAGCCGCCCGTCGAGGGCTATGTGGGTGGTCTCGGGAGAGTTGCGCACCGGATGCGAAAAGAGGAGGAGCTCGAACCCCTCGACCGGGTTGTCGACGAGGTCTCGAGCGTGCTCAGCGCCTACCGCGAGGAGATCGCCAAGGACCCGCTCTCGATCTCCCCGGCCCGTTTGATGGTGGTTATCGATGAAAAGATGCACATCACGGCCGAATCCACGCACCCCACCCCGATCACCGTCCAGATCGCGGGCCTGCGGGTGAAGGTGGACTACGAGATCTATGCGGATGAGCTGCGCGCGCTGGAGATTGAGGAGGGGGTTACGGTGGGCGATGTTGCAGACGTTCTCCCGTCACGAATGCGCAATTACATATGGCTAAAGATACGACCTTTTTCAGAAACCAATGTCATGGTCTGAACCGTGACTGCCCCCGGTGCGGGGGATCCGCTCCATCCCGCGCCGGTCAGCAACAGTAGCGTGGTGCATACGAGTGGATTTTGAAGCGATGCTGAAGGAGATTGGCGAACGCGGTCTGGCAGAGACAGCGGAGGAATGCCTGCGGAAAATCGAGGAGGAATCGGGGGCGGTTCCCCTGATTTTCCGGCGGATGGCCGGGCGCCCCGAGGTGCTCCTCTCCCATCTCCTCTACAAGAATGCGGTGACGGAGACGAGCTCCATCGAACCAAAATACGTCGAGCTGATCAGCCTCGCGGTGAGCGCCGCCCTCAACTGCAGCCACTGCGTCGAGTACCACATGACTACTGCGCTGAAGAAGGGCGCGACCCGCGAGGAGATCCTCGAGGTCATCCTGATCGCCGGGTCGCTCGCGAACGCCTCGGTGCTCGCCGATGCCTACCGGGTGGTCGACCCGAACGGGGATCCCTGCGGCGCCTCCTGTGATGTCAACGGCGTGGGCCTGAAACGCACCCTGAAGAGTGAAAAATAAGTTCTATCTCTTGTTTCCTGCCGAACGCCGCTTTCGTCGTGGCAGGCCCCACCGGGCGGCGGCCTATAGATCTCTATAGGTATGATGCAAACACAGGGGTTGTATTTCCTGCTATTGTATCACCTGCACATCTATATTTATAAATAACTATAAATCTACGGCCCCGGTATAAAAATACGATGATTAACCAGCGACAATTCTGCGGTGCGCCCGTCCGGAGGGACGCATGACCGACCCCTGCGTCTGTTTCGCGTTCGAGGTCCATCAGCCGTTCCGCCTGAACGAGGCCATTCGCAGCAGTAATCCGGGGAAGGGAATCTCATTTGAGTCCTGGTTGTTCTCCCCGTCGAACAGGGACTACTGCACGCGCATCGCCGCACAGTGCTATATCCCGGCGACGGAACTGCTGCTCGAGTCACTGGATAGGGATTTCCGGTGTGCCCTGAGTTTTTCCGGCACGCTTATCGAGCAGCTCGAGCGGTGGTCGCCCGACGCGCTGGACCTCTTTTCCCAGGCGGCGGCGCACCGGAATACGGAGGTCCTCGGGCAGACCTACTATCACAGCCTTGCGGGCCTTTTCGAGAACCACGAGGAGTTTGCCGCGGAGATCCGGCATCACCGCCAGCTCATGGAGGACCTCTTCTGCGAAACCCCGTCGGTCTTCGAAAACACGGAACTGATCCTCGACGAGAGGATCGCACGGACTGCCGCCGACCTCGGGTTCGATGCGATCTATACGGAAGGGGCGGACCGCGTGCTCGGTGGGCGGAGCCCGAATTTTGTCTACTCCACGGCGGGGATACCCACCCTGCTCCGCCACGGGCGCCTCTCCGACGACATCGCCTTCCGCTTTTCGGACCGCACCTGGGACGAATGGCCGCTTACCGCCGCCACCTATGCATGCTGGCTCGCGGCGACCCCCGGCGACTGCACCCACGTGTTTCTCGATTATGAGTCGTTCGGCGAGCACCACTGGACGGAGACAGGGATCCTCGACTTTTTTGAGGGCCTTCCCGCGGCATGCGAGGAGCAGGGGGTCGAATGTGCACTCCCCGCCGAGGTCGCATTGCTCGACCCGGTCGGCGAGCTCTCCATCCAGTACCCGCTCTCGTGGGCAGACCGGGAAAAGGACGTCTCGGCGTGGCTCGGCAACCGGATGCAGAAGAGCGCGTTCTGCTCGATACAGGAGATCGTGGCGCTCCGCCCTGAAGATCCCCTCCATCGCTACTTTCTGACCAGCGACCACTTTTACTATTTCTCCACGAAGAACGGCTCCTGCGGTTACGTGCACGAGTATTTCAACCCGCAGGACACTGCTGAGGATGCCTTTTCCCTGTATATGCATGCGGTGGCTGCGTATTTTCGCCGCATCACCGCCCTTCGGAAATCCCGCACCGCCGCACGGGGCCTGCGCATCGTCCCGCCGGAGGAGGCCTTCCATTTCAGGGACGCCGACGGGCAGTATATCACCTCCGCCCACTGCCTCGCCGAGTTTGCCGACGCACTGTCGTGGGTGCCTGCCGGAGCGCTCTGCTCCCACGCGGAACGGGGGGACTTTGCCCGGTGGGCCGAACACGTCCTCGGCGACGTAAAACTGGCCGACGAGATCGAGGGCTGCACGGAGAGGCTTTCGCTGTGCGGGGCGGTGAACGCGAGGAGGGATGCCCTGTGGAAACGCTTAAAATAGCCCATTTTGCCTGGGAATCGCTGTATTCCGAAAAAGTGGGCGGGCTCGCGAGTGCGGCGACCTGTCTTGCCGAATCGCTTGCCGCCCGACACGAGGTGCACTATTTCACCCGGGGAAACAAGCCGGATGAGGAGATCAACGGTGTGCAGTATCACTACGTCCACCCCTGCGGCGACAATATCGTCGAGTACTGCCGCCGCATGAGCCATATGGCGGAGCGGCGGTTCCACGAATTCGACCGCCCCCGCTTTGATATCCTGCATTTCCACGACTGGCATTTCGTGGAGGCGCTGCACCTCTTAAAAGACCGGCACACCGTCCTCACCTTCCATTCCACCGAGTGGGGCCGGAACGGGAACCGGCACGGGGACTGGTGGGAATTCCGGGAGATCTCTGGCAAGGAATGGTACGGGGCGTACATCGCGGGACGGTGCACGGCGGTCTCCGAGACGCTCCGCCGGGAGGTGATGGCCCTCTACAACGTGCCGGACTGGAAGATCGCGGTTGTCAGAAACGGCGTCAATCCCGAGCGGTTCTATGCGGAGGTCGATGCCGGCGACGTGAAACGGAGCTACGGCATCCACCCCCTCGCCCCGCTCGTGTTCTACGCGGGCCGCCTCTCGGTCCAGAAGGGCCCCGACCTGCTGCTCGCCGCCGTCCCGGAAATCCTGCGCCACCGGTGGGACGCGCGGTTTCTCTTCGCCGGCGGCGGGGACATGTATCACTCGCTCCAGAGAAAGGCAAAGCGCCTGCCGGTATCCCTGCTCGGGCATATCCCCGACGCAGAGTTTGTCAGGCTTCTCAACGCCAGCGACATCGTGGTCATCCCGAGTCGCAACGAGCCTTTCGGGCTCATCCTGCCCGAGGCGTGGAGTGCGAGCCGGTGCGTGGTCGCCACCGACGTGGGCGGGCTCTCGGAGAATATCACGCATGCGGTCGACGGGATCAAGGTCTCGGTCCACCCGAAGGGGATTGCCCGCGGCGTCATCTCCGTCATCGACGATGCGAGCGAGGTGCGTGCGCTGGGACGCAGAGGGCGGGAAAATGTTGATCGCCGTTTCCGCTGGGACAGGATTGCCGGGACCGCCGAGGCCGTCTACGCGGATGTGCTGGTATGAAGATTGCCTGCATGGTTGACGAATACCCCCCCTATTTTCTGGGGGGGCTTGGCACCTATGCACGGGAACTCTCGCGGGAATGCACGCGGATGGGGCATGAAATCACCATCTTTTCCCGCAACAGGGGCGCCGATCCCCTCCGCGATGTCTGTGAGGGCATCGAGGTGCACCGCCCCTACCTGATGAACTTCACCGGTGTACTCCCCATCGTGGTGCCCCCCGATGTGCAGAGATGGTCGTCCCGGGGGCAGGAATTCTTCCAGGAAACGCTGCACTACAATTTCATGGCGGCGTCCGAGCTCGTCAACCAGCTGGTCCGTGTCGAGAACAGGAGCTACGATATCGTGGTGGCGCACGACTGGCTCTCTGCGATGGCCGGTATCATGGCGAAACGCAACCTCAACCTTCCCTTTGTCTTTCACTTCCACTCCTCGGAGCGGGGGAGGACCGGCAACGGGTCGGAGACCATCAGGGAGATCGAGCGGATCGCCGCGCAGGAGGCGGACCGCATCATCACCGTCTCCTACGCCATGCGCGACGAGCTGGTCCGGCAGGGCATACGGGAAAATGACATCCGGGTCGTCTATCCGGGAGTCGATACGCACAAGTACCGCCCGGATATCTACACCGCCGACGAGATCCGGGCGATCCGGGACGAGATCGGGGTGGGCCGCCAGCCCATGATCCTCTACGTAGGCAGGCTGGCGTGGACAAAGGGCGTCGATTCCCTCATCCGCGCCATGCCCATCATCCGGTCCGGCGTGCCCGATGCGAAACTGGTCATCCTGGGCTGCGGGGAGGAGGAGCAGCTCCTCGGACACCTCGTCCAGTGCCAGTGCGCCGATGCGGTCATCACCAACCTCTCCTACGTCGAGGAGGAGGAGCGGATACGGTACTACGCGGCCTGCGATGTGGCGGTTTTCCCCTCCAAGTACGAGCCGTTCGGCCTTGCCGCCACCGAGGCGATGGCAATGGGAAAACCGGTGGTGGTGGGCGGACGGGGGACATCGGGCATGCGCGAACAGGTGATCTGTGCGGGTGAGCATGCCTGCGGGTTTCACATCAACCCCAACGATCCCGCGGATATCGCCACATTTACGGTGCGCCTGCTGAAGGATGCGGACCTGCGGGCGGCGGTGGGACGGGCGGCGCGCGCGCGGGTGGAGGAGCACTTCACGTGGCATCTCTGCGCCCAGCGCACGCTGGAAGTCTACCGCGGGGCGATTGACGTGCACAGAAGGGCAACGCATTGAAACAGAGCATGATTGGGATGGCAAAGCGGCGTTCGGGCAGGGGTGCGTGATGGTTCGCGAAAAAGAGGTCGGGGTGCTCCACGAGGGCGACGTATTCCGCCAGTGGCTCATTGACAAGATCGGGGGGCGCATCGGCAACCCGCGGTGCAGGGTGGTCGTCTCCCTGCTCAGGCCCGCCTCTCACACGGTCTGCAAGTACCGCTTCGTCGGAGAGGACTATGCCGTGGTGGCGAAATTCTTCGCCGAGCCGAAGGGGAAGGGAACCAACTACAATGCGAAATGCGCGATGAACAACGAGTACGCACTCCTGAAAAAAGCGGGGAGGGTTATCCCCGCCGCCTATCCGGTTGCCTGCAGCGCCGAGTTCAACTGCGTCCTTGTCACCGAGTATGTCGCCGGCAGATCCCTCGTGCACTCCCTGCGCAAAGAGCGCCACCCGTTCCAGCGGATCGCCACGGTCGCCCGTATGCACGAGACCCTCCACTCGCGCACCCGCGGGGGGTATGATAAAACCCGGGAGTTTTCGACGTTTCACGACGCGCTCGACCGGCTACACCTCCCGGGCGCCGAGCGCCGGCACTTCGACGACCTGCTGGGGGAGTGGTGGCACAGCGGGAGGCTCGATCGCGGCCATGGCTGCATGATCCACCGGGACGCAACGCTTGCAAACTATATCTTCACCAACCACCACGCGTTCGCCGTTGATTTCGAGAGTGCGTGGGAGCACGCCCACCCGGTGCACGACGCCGGGATCTTCTGTGCGGAGCTGCGGCATTCCTTCGCGCTGCGCAACCAGGATGCCGCCCTTGCCGAGCCCTATATCGGGCACTATCTGGCGCAGTACTGCAGGGATGACAACGAGTTCGGGTACGTAACCGACGTGCTCCCGTTCTTCATGAGCCTTGGCTACCTGCGCATCGCGCGGCTGGATATGCCGGACCAGTACCGGAATTATTTAATCAGGGAGGCGATCGCATGCCTGTCCTCGAAGGGGTAAAAGGGATCCTGTTCGACTGTTATGATACCCTTATCGAAATCCGGCGGGATGAGGAGGATATCGCGGCATACGAAGCCCTGAGCGCGTGGCTGCGCTACCAGGGCGTGAGCATCGACCCGTCCGCGATCCGGGATGAGTACCGTACGCGTATCCGGCGGACGATGGACCAGCGCAAGGAGAAGTACCCGGAAGTACGTCTGGAGGAGATCTTCCGTGGGATCTGCGCCGACTACCGGCTCTGGGAGATCGACGAGATGATCGTGGGCATCCAGGCCGCCCGGACCTTTCGTGCGGCATCGCTGCGGCGGTTCCGCGCGTTCCCGGAGACCGTCCGCCTTCTCGACCACCTCGGCTACGTGGCAAAGGGTATCGTGTCCAATGGCCAGCGCGTCTTTTCCGAGATCGAGCTCAAGTACCTCGGCCTCCACCACCACTTCGACGTCATCGTCTTCTCCTCGGACATCGGGGTGAAGAAGCCCGACCCCAGGATTTTCCAGGTGGCGCTCGATGCACTGTCCCTTGAGCCGGAAGAGGCACTGTTCATCGGGGATTCGTTTGAAGCCGACATTCTCGGGGCGCAGAAGGTGGGGATGCAGGCCATGTTCATCAGGGAGGCGTGGCGCATCCCCGACCGGGGGTACACCGAGTACCTCTATGCCCGCCGCTGACGCGAACCGGCGTGGTGTACCGGCACCGCACAATAATATATTAATTGCCCTATAATTATAGGGCACTCTATAGTAATTTGCGAAGGTCTATATGGGGCCGGAAGCTACGCTGATCGGGTAAGGGCACCGGCGGGAGCGTCCGGCGCACGGGGAAATCGCCTGCGGCGGCCCGTTCTCTTCGCATGCCGGGGCGACCGGATCCCATACGCTGGCGCGACCCGCCTTTTTTCTATCCCGGGTGAATAGGGCATGGCGGCACTTGACGAAATAGAGGCGGTCTTCTTTGACTGCTACAATACGCTGATCGATATCAGGACCGATGAGCGCAGCATCGAGACCTACCGCATGGTGAGCGCGTGGCTGGCGTACCATGGCGTGAGCATCGATCCCGTGACACTGAAATACGAATACCGGCGCGTATGCAGGGACCACTTCGAGGGGGCGGGCGAGCGGTTCGCCGAGATACGGATCGAAGAGGTCTTTTCCGACATCTGCTCCCGGCACCGCATCTGGCGCATCGACGAGACCACGCTGGGGCGAGGGGCGGCGCGGACGTTCCGGGCGGCGTCCATCCGGAGAAAACAGGCGTTTCCCGAAAGCCTCCGCCTGCTCGAGCACCTGCGCGGCATGCCGATGGGCATCGTCTCCAACGGCCAGCGCGTCTTCTCCGAGCAGGAGCTGCGGTATCTCGGCCTCTATGACTATTTTGATACGGTGGTATTCTCCTCCGACCACGGGTACCAGAAGCCGGATCCCCGGTTATTCGCACACGCGCTCGATGCAATGCGTGTTGCGCCCGAAGCGGTCCTGTTCGTGGGGGATTCCTTCGAAAATGACATCCTCGCCCCTCGAACGCTCGGGATGCGCTCCATGTTCATCCACGACGCGTGGACCATCCCGGACGAAGGATGCCGGGAACCATCGCGTCCGCCGGCGTGGGAGGGTGCAGAGCGGGCGAAAGATGCAGGCGGGACAGTACCCTGAACGCTAGCCCCAGAAATCCCTCCCCCGGTCCGTCTCTGCTTCGGAGATCTCCATCAAGTGGTCAGGGAACGGGGCAAAGAAGGTCTGTTCGCCGAGATATGGGTCGTCGAAGCGGACGATCCAGCTCTTGAGGATATTTTTCGGGGCGCAGATGGAGATGTATCCCTGCCGGTACTGCTCCAGGCTGTCGAGGAACAACGCTTTCTCGTCGCGGGAGAGGTGGCCGGAGACGTGTCCCAGCGCGTGCAGGAGGACATTGATGTTTGCCGTGTAGGGCGGCGCCCGCGCCAGTGCGGCGAGGAGACGCTCCCTGTACTGAGCAGCTGCCGAGGCGAAGGGTTGATCGCCACCATGGGCAATTATGGTCCCCATCTCGCGCTGGAGCCGCTGGTTGCAGGCCATCAGGAGGAATTTGTTCCGGGTGTGAAACCGGACGAGCCGTTCCGGTCTTCCCGAGGTTTCCACCCTGTCGAAATCTGAGAGGGTGAAGATGCAGGTGAGGAAATGGTCCCTGATACGCACATTCCGCAACCTTCCCTCGTCTTCTATGGGGTGGAGGGGGAATCGCTCCTGCACCGCACCCGCGAAAAATCCTGCCGATTTGTCGATGGCGGCCGAACGTCCCGGACGGGGATACACATTGACATCCTTGATCCCGCAGGAGGGCGATCTCGTTTTGAGGATCACCCCGTCGATAGGGGGGAGCGAGTGCAGGAACGCCTCCGAAAACCGGTGCATCTCCTCCGTTACATCGCGGCCGGTCGCGGGCTGGATGAGCCGGTTTTCCCCCTCGACCCTGACGATGCGCACCGGATCGCGGGGGACGCCGAGGCCGATATCGTTCTCGGGACAGACATGGATGAACTCTGCGTCGCCTTTCAGCTTCCGGACAATATGGCTGGTAATCATATCGCCGTTGTACCGGCAGTGGTCGAATTCGATGCACCTGCTGACCAGGATGTGCGGGGAGATGAACGTGCGCGTCTTCACCATCAACACCTCGGCAGGGTAGAGCTATGGCGAATAATATACATTTCCCCATGTCTGCAGGAAGGAAATGATTATATAGGTTCCTCCGCTCGTATTCCTCTGGGAACGCCCTGCGGCGAGGGAGAGGAACATGGCGGCAGAGTTCGTGTGCAGGATGCTTCGGATGGGGAGGCTGCCGTTTCTGGCCGGGGGCTTTCTGCTCTTTTGCATGGGTGCACTTGCCGCTGTCGAGAGGGGTGCTTCCCCTGATCCCGTGGCATTCTGGACGGGGTATACGGCGTTCGGGCTCGTCCATCTCTCGGTTTCCTACAGCAACGAGTATTTTGACAGGATATCGGATCGCGCGGGGTTGAGGACGCTGATCTCGGGCGGCAGCGGGATGCTCGTCCGTCACCCCGAACTGGCGCCGGCCGCCCTGAAGCTGGCCCTCGTCCTGAACGCGCTTGCCGTTACCCTCGCCGCAAGCCTGGCGGTGGCCGGTATCGTTTCCCCCTTATTCACCGGCATGGTCGGGCTGGGCGCTGTTCTCGGGTGGTGGTATTCCGCTCCCCCGTTGCGGCTCGTGGGCCGGGGGCTCGGGGAGGTGAGCACCGCGGTGACCCTCGGGGCACTCATCCCGGCAACAGGCTATCTGGTCCTGGCGGATCGTTTCGATCCTGCCCTGATCCCCTTCCTCGTCCCCCTCCTCTGCTACGGGATGATATTCATCCTGAGCGTGGAGCTGCCCGATATGGAGGGCGATCGCCTGAGCGGGAAACGGACCTTTGTGGTCCGGTACGGGAGAAAGGCGAGTGGATGGACTATTGCGGGGTGTGCGATTGCGGCATCACTCTTCTACGCCCTTTATCCGTGGGAGAGGGGCGGTTTCTGTATTCTCGCCGCCCTCTCCCTGCTCATAGTGGGCACCGCTGGCGCGGGCGTGCTGCTCCCCGGTGAGAGCCGCCGGGGCCTTGTCTGTCGCGCCACCGCAAATCTCGCCTCCCTGAACGCATTTGTGCTCCTCGGAGACCTCTTTCTCCTGGCAGGTATCGCAAGCTGAAGCCGGCCTGAAAAAAAGATGGGGCGAATCCTGTCTGCCCGGTCAGTTCGTTTCGCTGAGGGGCACGCCCGCCTTGCCGATGTTCTCGCGGTCGAGTTCGTGGAGGAGGACGGTCACCCACCCGGGGTCGACGCCGAGGGTGTCGACAAGGACGGCGGTGACGCCCTCGATGATCTGCTTCTTCTGTTCTGCGGTCCTGCCTTTTGACATCTGTATGGTCACGATTGGCATACATATCCATCTCCGGTATGCAGGCTTATCGGTTGCGAATGGGTCCGTGCGGCGGGGGTGCACGGCACGGGGGTGTTATCACTGCGGAGGAAGGTTTATGCTTGAGATGCGACATTTCAGTGATAGACAGAATGGATTTGATCGGTGGAGGTGCAACGATGGCAGGAAAAAAAGTCCTCGTGGTCTATGCGTCACGCTACGGTTCCACAGGGGAGATAGCAGAAGAGATTGCAGAGGTGCTGAGAGACGTGGGCGTGGACGTGGCAGTCAGCAACGTGCTGGAGACCGAACGCGTGGCAGGGTATGGCGGCGTGGTGATCGGCAGCCCGATCTACATGGGCAAATGGCTTCCCGAGGCGGTCGATTTCGTCAAGAATTTCCAGAACGACCTGCGCCGGGTGCCGGTGGCGGTGTTTGCGGTGGGATTTTCCATGAAGGAGCCGAGCGAGACGAACCGCGAGAGCGGACGGGCGGCGATCTCGGTGATACGCCCCTACGTGCATCCCTTCGATGTCGGCATTTTCGCCGGCAAACTCTCGTTCGACGAGCTATCCCCACCTGATGCGGAGATCATCAGAATGGCGGGCGTCACGGAGGGCGATTACCGCGACTGGGACGAGATCGCCGCATGGGCGGGCGAGCTCGAACCACTCTTCAAAGACCTCCCCTGATGCGGTCATCCTTTTTTCGGCCCCGCGGTTGTCAGAGCCCGAAATCGAAGAGCGTGGTCCGTGTGGGGTCGACGTCCTCCCATTTCCAGCCGACGGCCTCGATGATGCGGGAGATGGGCTGCTTGACCGTCCGCTCGAGCATCGTCTCGTAGTCAACCACGAACTCGGGCGGTACCTGGTCGGCGTACTCGAAGCAGACCACGTCGGTCTTGGGATACTTCGCCGTCACGTTCTTGATATAGATCCGTTTGGGCTTGCTCCCCCGCTTGAAATCGGTGCCAAGATAGGAGTTCGAGTAGATCGCGCCCCTGATATGGGCGTCTTTCGTGGCGTAGGCGTCGAGTTCCTTGCCGATCCCGCCCGGGATGCCGATCTCGTCGAGGGCGTACTCTCCCCGGCGGTAGGCGGCGATGACCCCGGCGAGGAAGGCCTTCACCGGCGCGAAATCGGTCTCCCTGAGGATGAGGTCGATGACCGTGTACTGCACCTCCCGCGTGATCTGCGGGGAGTCGCTGCGCCGCATCTCGAACCCGACGATGTCGATCCGGTCGACGGTCTGCCCCTCTTTCCAGACCAGCGTGCCTGCATAGCGCTTCTTTTTCCCGGCCTGGAAGAACCGTCGGTAGACTTTTTCGAACTTGATGGAGAAGTAGTGCGAGTCGGCATTGAGCACGGTCCGGGCGAATTCGGCGTAGCTGTCGTTGACGCGCTGCTCGATTTCCCGGGCCCCGGCGATCGTCTCCTCGAGGTCTCTGGGGGGGAGCTGCACCATGCAGGAGTCGGTGTCGCCGTAGATGACCGTATATCCCATCCCGTCGATGACGGCGCGGGTGTGCTCGATGATCGCCCGCCCGACCGAGGTGACCGCCGCCCCGATCTCGCGGTCGTACAGCCGGAACCTCGCGTACCCGGAAACCCCGTAGTAGGTGTTCATGATCACCTTCAGGACGTTCTGCTGCAGGTCGTAGAGGACGTATTCCGGCGACCCGTAGGGATGGGCATCGCGCTGGGCCTTCCTCTCGTCCCGCTCCCGCAGGAGTTCTGCAATGATGCTCCTGGTCAGCCCGTCGGGCCGGCGGCGGAACCGCACGCCGTTCGGGGCGCGCAGTTCTCCCTCGGGATCCTTCGTCTCCGGCGAGGCGTTGATGGTCATCATGCACATGGGATAGAGGGATTTTAAGTCGAGCACCACCACGTTCTCCCGCACCCCCCGCGAGGGGTCGAAGACGGTCGCTCCCTCGAACTCCTCCGAGGCGGCGTAGCCTTTCGAGGGGAGCACGAACTTCCCGTGCGCTTTCCGCAGGATGTAGATGTCGATGACGTTCGAGGAGTTGAGCGTCCGGTCGAGCGGGAGGCCCACGTACCGTGAGATCTCGCGGTAGAAGTCGATGATGCTGTCTTTCCGGTCGATTGCCACACAGAGTTCCACATCGCGGAAGTTGTAGGCGATCAGGTGGCGGGGGTCGTTTTTCCAGAGGTCGCTGATGGTCCCGGCGTAGCGGATCTTGCCTTCGCCGAGCTCCTCTTCCGCCACCGCGTCGAGCCGGTAGGACTCTTTCTGGGTGGCGTGCATCTTTTTGTAGGCGGAAAGCAGGTCGAAGAGCGCCCGCCCGCGGATGGCGCTGCGCTCGGTCTGGCCCGGCAGGCGGGAGAGCGCATCGCCCCGCATCCCCAGCGCCCCTGTCCGTTTGAGGGTGTAGTCGATGTCGAACTCGGTGAAGTTCCACCCGCTCATGATGTCGGGGTCCGTGTCCCGGATATAGGCGGCGAATGCCTCCAGCATCGCCCTCTCGCCATCGAAGATGCTGATATGGTGGTCGTCTCCGAAACACCGCCCCGTCCCATCCTGCCTGAGCGCCGCATCGTCGAGGCGGGTCCCTTCGGCGACGAGGTAGAAGGTGGTATAGGCGTCGTCGAAGGAGTCCCAGCAGGTGATGCAGATGATTTTGTCGCGGTCCGGCGAGGGAAAGCCCCGCTCGTCCTCGCATTCGATGTCCATGAGGCAGATGCGGGCCGGCGCCTGCACCGAAGCGGGGCGCACGCTCCGGTAGTCGCACTGCAGCGCGGGCACCGCCACCCCGCCGGTCAGCCCCATGTCGATCATGAAGCGGGTGGCGAAGGGGATATCGGCCTCGTAGTGGGAATAGCGGTCCCTGACCTCGCGCACATCGGTGGGTTTCCGGGTGTAGAGGCGGCGCAGATCCTCGCCCCGGATCGAGGAGTACGGCGTTGCAGGGTCGGGCTCCACCTCTGCCGGCGGGGGGACCGTTGCCACTTCCCCGGCAGGTGCGTAAAAATACGGCCGGAACCCGGCAACCTCGATGTGGGCCGCCTCGCCGCCGGGGTCGCGACCGAAGATGTGGACGACGGGGCCCCCGGCGGCGACGGAGTACTCCACCTGGTTGATGGCAAAGAGGCGTTCCTGCGATTTTTCCGGGGTTTTCGCCGGGATGGTTTGGTCACTCATGCGCCTGCCCGATCAGCTGCTGCTCGAAGGCGGCCGCCTCGCGGAAGCGCCGCTGCTCCCACGCGTCGAGCTCCCATTCGAGGATCTCCTCGACGCCCTGTCCGCCGATCCGCGCCGGCACCCCGAGGGAACAGCCCTCGACGCCGTATTCGCCGTCCAGCACGCAGGAACAGGGGTAGACCTCCCCGGCGTCCTCCAGGATCGTTCGGATAAGGGTCACGGTGTGGTACGCGGGCCCGAAGACGGTGCCCCCCTTGCCCCGGATCACCGGCATGCTTGCGCTGCGCAGTGCGCCGAGGATCTCATCGCGGATTTGCTCCGGCACCGACCGTGTAAGCCGGGAGAAGACCGGGACCTGGTGTTCGCCGTGCTCCCCCAGCACCCAGCCCTCGCCGTCGATACCGCGCTGCCGCAGAAACCCGGAAAAGCGCGCCGAATCCAGCATCCCCCCCGACCCGATGCAGCGGCCCCGGTCGAGCCCGGTCTTCTTCCAGAGATAGTAGTTGTTGGCGTCCATCGGGTTGGTGATGGTGATGAGCACGCCGTCGAAGCGGCGGAGGTACTTGCTGCAGATGTCCGCGACCGGGAGGTTGGCCTGCAGGAGGTCGGCGCGGGTTTTGACATCGGGGGTCCGGGGGGTTCCCGCCGCAAACACGAACACATCCGCATCGTGGATGTCCCCCGGATCGCGGGAGACCCGGATATCGAGCCCGGTGTGCTCGAGATCCTGGATCTGCGCCTCGAGAAGAGGCTTATAGGTGTCATGGAGGTTGATTGTGTCGACGAGGCCCAGCACCGCGGCCAGGTAGGCGACCTCGCCCCCCACACGCCCCACACCCATCACGGAGAGGCTGGTCATGTGACTACAATATGGGCATGCTAATAATAAATAACTACAATTTCTGTGCAATGCTGGCACTGAAACCGGGCGCAATTGAGGTGGGCGGGGTGGCGCTGGACAACCACCTCCTGCTCGCTGCGGGAATTCTGGGGACCACGGGGGCGTCGCTTGCACGGGTGCTGTCGAGCGGGGCGGGGGGCGTGGTCACCAAGTCCATCGGCCCCGCACCCTTCCCCGGGCACCCCGGCCCCTGCGTGGCGGTGCTCGAAGACGGCCTCCTCAACGCCATGGGGCTGCCGAACCCCTCCGCCGATTTCGCGGGCGAACTGGACGGGCTCGCCGGGCGACCGGTGGTGGTGAGCGTCTTCGGCGGGTCGCCGGAGGAGTTTGCGGAGGTCGCCGCATGGTTTGCCGACCGTGCCGCCGGCTTCGAGCTCAACCTCAGCTGCCCGCACGCGGAAGGCTACGGGGCGGCCATCGGCACCGACCCGGCACTGGTGGAGGCCTGCACCCGGGCGGTGGCCTCCCTCGGCCTGCCCACCTGGGTGAAGCTCACCCCGAACGTCACCGATATCACCGGGTGCGGGAGAGCGGCGGAGAAGGGCGGGGCGTCGGCCATCGTGGCAATCAACACCGTGAAAGCGATGCGCATCTCCACCGGCCTGCGAAGGCCCGTCCTCGGCAACCGGTTCGGCGGGCTCTCGGGCCCCGCCATCTTTCCCGTTGCGGTCCGCTGCGTGTACGAGCTCTATGAGGCGTGCCGCATCCCCATTGTCGGGTGCGGCGGGATCGCCTCGGCGGACAATGTGCTGGAGATGATGATGGCCGGGGCGAGCGCCGTGGAGATCGGCAGTGCGGTAATCAGGGGTGTCGGGGTCTTCGAGGCCATCGCGGCGGATCTCTACGCCGACGACGGCGTGGACGCCGCGACAATCGTGGGGTGCGCCCATGCATGAATGTGCCTCCGCCCCTGTCACCATCACCCGCATCATCGATGAGACGCCATGCATCAAGACCTTCGAGTTCTCCCGCGCCTTCACCTTCCGGCCGGGCCAGTTCGTGATGGTCTGGGTGCCCGGGGTGGACGAGATTCCCATGGCCCTCTCCTCGCCGTGGTCGATCTCCGTCCAGAAGGTGGGCGACGCCACCGCGGCGCTCTTCGCCTGCGATGAGGGTGATATGCTCGGCATCAAGGGCCCCCTCGGTACCGGGTTTTCGGTCGGGGGCCGAACGCTTGCGGTTGCCGGCGGGATCGGGGCGGCCCCCCTGCGGCACCTCGCCATCGAGGGGAGCGTCGATACCTTCCTGCTGGGGGCGAGGACGGCGGCGGAGTTGCCGTTTGCGCACGAGATCGCAAGGATGACCGATATCGTGGTGGCGACGGACGACGGAAGCATTGGCCACCACGGCTTCGTGACCGACCTCTGTGCAGAGATCGATCTGACCTCCTACGACCACGTCTGCGTCTGCGGGCCGGAGGTCATGATGCGGGCGGTGCTCGGGCTGCTCGACGAGGCGGGCTGTGCGGGCCGCGGCCAGTTCTCCCTGCACCGGTACATGAAGTGCGGGGTGGGGATCTGCGGGTCGTGCTGCATCGACCCGTCGGGTCTCTGCGTCTGCAGAGACGGCCCGGTGTTTTCCGGGGACCTCCTGCTGGGATCCGAGTTCGGTAGATACTCCCGGGATGCAAGCGGCAGGAAAAAAGGGCTTTAGGAGGAATCGGGTTGTTCAGTGCGCCTGCTCAGGACTCTCCCCTGCGGGCGCGTGCTTTTTTTCGGGAACGGACGCCACAAGCGATGCGGCGAACCGCCGCGCCCGTGCGAGGTCGCCCGCATCGGGCCTCCCTTTGTTGACCCCGCCGATCACCCCACAGAGGCCGTCGGTGGACAGGCCCTTGCAGGAAAAGTCGCCGTACACGACGAGATCTTTCCGCCGGAGCTTCCGGGCGAGCGACCGGTGCCAGACCGCCTTCAACTCGGGGAAGGCGGCGGTCGAGAAGACGAATGCCGGTGTACCGTCAAGGTGCGGCATCCTGCGCACGAAGTTCAGCAGGCTGACGTGGTGCCTGCCCGCGTAAATCCCGGAGCCGAACCCGACAAGATCGTAGCCGGCAAGGGATGCGTACTCCGCGTCCGTGGACTTCACCATATCCGCGTGCAGCTCCTGCGCCATGGTGCCGGCGATCTGTTTCGTATTCCCGTGGTGATAGGACTCATACACAATCAGGCATTTCAACACAACCCCTCCAAGCAGATTCGCGGGTGCGTCTGCCCGGAGATCTCTTCAACCTTTGGATGAGGGCGCCGGGGATCACCGGTCGGGCCGGCGGTCGAGGTCGTGCAGTTCCTCGATCTTATTGATGTTGGTGAAGGTCTGCAGGTGCGGGTCGAGGCGCCGCAGATCGTGGACGTTCACGTAGCGCGCATGCAGCGATTTGACCATGTCTCGCATGGAGAGGGATTCGTGGCGCTCCAGGTACTGCATTACCGCACCGCGCCGGTAGACGGCGTGGAGGGGCTCGAGCATATCGTGGTTCCACGTCGGGATGACGGCGTCGTAGCCGTCGAGAAGCGAAAAGAGCAGGCTGACCACATCGGCGTGCACGCAGGGCATGTCGCAGGCCACCACGAAGACCTCCTCCCCGTGCGCATGCAGGAGGCCTGCGTGCAGGCCGCCGATGGGACCGATGCCGCGCCTGATGTCCTCCACCACCCGGACGCCGATGACCGCCGCGATTTGGTCGCGCTGGTCGGCATCGCGGGCGACAACGACGATCTCGTCGACCTCGCGGCTCAGGGTCTCAATGAGGCGGGCGATGAAGGTCTGGCCGCGGTAGCTGAAAAAATACTTCTCCAAGCCTCCCGCACGCCGCCCCTCGCCCCCGACGAGAATGATGCCCGTCCTCACGCCGTCCGCACTCCCCTCTCCTTCGTGCACAATGCTTCGCGGAACCGGATCAGCCGTGCCAGCATGTCGTTGGCGGGCGTCGGGATGCCGTGCTGCTGCCCGCGCGCAACAACGGCCCCGTTCATAAAGTCGATTTCGGTCTTGCGGCCCAGGGTGAGGTCCTGCAGCATGGAGGAGTGGTGGCGTGCGGTCGCCGGCAGCTGCACCCCTGCGAGGTAAGCGAGGTAGTCGCCGGGCGCCTCCCATGCGAGGGAGACCCCTTCTTCCCGGCAGACGGCGAACGCCTCCCCGACGACGTCTGCGATGATCTCCCAGGCCGCAGGATCGTCCAGCTCGCCGTAGGGGACGTTCATGATCGCGCCGAGCGGGTTGAGGGCGCAGTTGTAGAGCGTCTTTCCCCACAGGTCCCCCCGGATCTCGCCGCTCTCCTCACACCGTATCCCGGCACGTGCAAAGAGCTCCGCCAGTGCCCGCACCGCATCGTCGTTGCCCCGGGGAAACCTGCCCAGTTTCACCGGCCCCGCCTCGACCGAGACGTGCACCCGCGCATCGCCCTGCCACTCGAACCCGGTGATGATCATCCCCCCGATCACCCGGTCGGTATACCCGGCGATGATCTCCTCGTTGCCGATGCCGTTTTGCAAGCTGACGACCTCGGATCTGGCGATGGCGTCCGAAAACTGCTCGCAGACCGCTCGCGTGTCGGTCGATTTGGCCGTGATGATGATATAGTCGAATTCACGATGCGGGAGGTATGATTCGGAGCAGGTGAACCGATAGGTTCCGTCGCCCCAGATCCCGGTCATCTCAAATCCCCGGCTCGCGATTGCCTCCACATGGCGCGGCCGGCAGACGGCGTGCACCGTGCACACCGCCGAGAGTTTTGCCGCCACGGAGAGCCCAACCGCGCCCGCCCCGAGCACTGCTACCTGCATGCTTCCATCCCACCGTTTGTAATTACATCTCCTTCACGGGCTAAAAATGCGTCTTTCTCCCGCCTCCATGCGCAGGAGCGCGCGCTTGATACCGATGTCGGGGGTAAACCCGCCGATCCCGTCCCGGGCGACGATACGGTGGCAGGGGATGACGAGGGGCGTGGGGTTGCGCTTCATCGCCGTGCCCACGACCCGGGGAGACGTACCTGCCTGTGCGGCGATGGCGCCGTAGGTCGCGGTGCTGCCGTAGCCGACCTCCCGGACCGCCCGGTAGACGGCGGCAAACGGCGCATGGTCGGCGGCGGCAGCAGACTGCAGGGACGCGGGGTCGACGTTCTGTCCCGCGAGGTAGCGGCGCACCACCGGGGGCACGGCGCCCTCCTCGCCCGTTGTTGCAAACCGCACCCGGAAGACGACATCGTCGGCCCACGCGACGTGCACCCACCAGAGCCCGAACCGGCAGGCGCCATCGTTCAGCGCCATGTCCGCACCGCTTCCGCAAACGAGGCCGTATCGCATGCTTCCAGCTCCTCCTGCATCCACGGCGGCAGCCCGGCGTGCACCTTTCTGTCCAGGAACCTCGAGTCGCCGAGGACGAGCAGCCCCGTATCCTCCGGCGTCCGCAGCACGCGGCCCAGCGCCTGCAGCGCCCGGTTGATTGCCGGCAGGGTGTAGGAGATAAACTCTCCCTCCTCGCCGAACTTGGAGCGGTAGTACTCGATCACCATTTTGCGCACCGGGTTGAAGGGGGCGAGGGGGAGGCCGATGACCATTGCCCCGGTGAGCAGTTCCCCCCGGTAGTCGAGCCCCTCGCTCCATTTCCCCCCGCACACCCCGAAGAGGATCCCCGCCCTGCCCTGCGCGGGCAGGGAGAGAAAGCGCTTCAGGGCCGCTGAGGCCTCGGACGAGTTTGACGGCTCGATGAATACCTCTTTTCCGGCGAGCGTGGCGCCGATGGACGCGGTGTGCGTGTTGAGCAGGTCGTAGGAGGGGAAATACACGGCGAGGTTACCGCCCACCCCCGCAAATGTCCGGATGTATTCGCCGATGCGGGCGGTGTTTTCGGGATCGCGCCGCTGGCGGTAGGCGGAGGTGATGTCGCGGGTGCACAGGAGCCTGCGATGCTCTTGCGGGAAGGCGTTGGGGAGGGAGAGGGTGGCGACCTCTGCATTGCCGAAGTAGTAGCGGCGGTAGCTCTCGACCGGCGAAAGGGTGCCGCTGATGAGCACCGTGCAGGGATGGGCAGCGGCGATCTCCTGCAGGGTGTCGGCGGGATCGATGTTGCGCACCTCCAGAAACACTTCCTCGTCCACCTTTCTATAGACGGAGAGAAACGCGTTGCTCTCCGTGGAGCGCAGGATGTGGTAGAAGAAATCGCACAGCCGTTCGGCGGCGCTCTCCCGGAACTCCCCCGCCTGCATGTTCCGCTCCCGGATCGCCTCGGAGAGCGAGAGGAGGTCTTCGATGATCTGGTCGAAGGTCGCATACAGCGATCCGCCCAGCACATGGCGGGTAAAGATCGCCGGATCAAACCAGTCCTCCTCCTTCCACGAGCGGCGCAGGGACTCCATGAACGCCGTGATCCGGGGGAGGATCCTGAGGACGGCGTCGGCGCTGCTCTGCCGCGAGCGCATGCCCCCGATCTCGTGGTAGGCCGCCTCGAGGTTCCTCTCCCCGAGGCTCACGCTCTGGATGCTCTGGATGGTATCGCCGCAGTTGTGCGCTTCGTCGATCAGAAGGAGGGTCCGTTCCGCTTCGATATCGAGCGAATCGAAGATCTGCTCCCTGATCTGCCCGTCAAAGAGGTGGTGGAAGTTGACGAGCACCACGTCCGCCTCCCGCGCCGCCTGGAGCATCACCTCGTAGGGGCAGAGGTCGCCGCAGAACTCGTGGAGGGTTTCGGGTGCGACAAGGCGCGAGCACGCCCGCTCCCCGAGGGTGCGCAGTTTGGCCGATGGCAGCATCTTGAGCCCTTCGCTTGTCTCTGCGTAACTGCGCGTGTGGATAAAATAAGGGCAGATGACGGGGTGGTCCATCGACACCCTTCGCATCTGCTGCCTGATGAACGGGTCTTTCGTGGGCACGAGCGCTCCCCGCTGCGCTCGTTCGCGCATCAGCGAGGTGGAAAAGGTCTTGAGGCCTTCGCAGAGGCGGTAGGTGTCGCCCGCACCCGCCATGGGGCACATGTTCCCCTTCCCCACGAGGTAGGCGAATTTCAGGCGCCCCCGCTTCTTCCGGATGAGCTCGAGCTCGCGGACGAAGGTGGTGAGCTGGCTGACGGTGCGCACCGCAACGACCACTTTCCTGCCCGCAGCAGCGGCGAGCAGCGCTGCCACGACGCTGGACTTGCCGCTCCCGGTCGGCGCGTCGATCATGGCAATCCCGCCCTCTGCGGCGGTCCGGGCTACCAGGTCGAGCATCCTCTGCTGGTGGGGGCGATAAGACTCGTAGGGAAACCACGCATCGAGGTCGTCCATGATTGCAGGTACTGTTGGAGTCCCTGTCACATGTACCCTTGGATTGGCCCCCGTACGCCCGGTGCAACCGGTAATCTGCCGGTACATTTCGTAATTTTTATAATCTCACACATATATCTGGGGGTTGAGGCTCGTACATGGCTCTGAAATTTGAGGTCATTGACAAGATTGCAGCGCTTCTCACTGCTGCATTTGGGCTGGTTGCCGCTCTTGCCTGGAACGGCGCAATACAGGCAATATTTGCAGAGGTATTCGGCGAAGCCGGGAACATCGCAGCGATGCTGAGCTATGCGGTTGTCGTGACCGTGATTGCCGTCCTGGTGACCATCTGGATAGGGCGGGTTGCGGAGAAGGCAAAGAGCGAATCCTGAACGGGTTCCAGGGCCATTTCTCTCCACGCGGGGTCGTATCATCCTAGCCGGGGCTCTGCAGGCACATATACCGCGGTGCTTTAAGGTCAGCTGTCACATACCCACATGATTGGTGATGTCATGACGGAACCCGCGCCCTCCCCTTCTGCGAAAGCGGGGATGCCCCCCGGCTCGCTCGTGCACATCGGCCCGGCACCCCCGCTGGCGACTGCGATTACGCTGTTCCGGTACAGCGGAAAGGGAATTGCCGAGCGAAAGGGAGCGACGCTTGCAGAGGTGACCGCCCCCCTCCCCGAAGGAGCGGTGACCTGGATCGATTGCTCGGGCCTGGGCGATATCCGGGCGGTGGAGGCGATCGGCGCACGGTTCTCGATCCACCCCCTCACCCTCGAGGATATCCTCAACACCCGGCAGAGGCCGAAAATCGAGTATTTCGACCACTACATCTACGTGGTTTGCAAGATGCTTTCGCTCGAGGAACGGGAAATCCGCACCGAGCAGGTCAGCATTCTCCTCGGCGAAGGGTTTGTCCTCACCTTCCAGGAGCGGGAGGGCGACGTGTTCGACCCGGTGCGCGCCCGTCTGCGTGCGGGGGGAAACCGGATACGAAGGGAGGAAGCCTGCTATCTCGCCTATTCTCTGCTCGATGCCGTTGTCGACGGCTACTACGCCATTTTCGAGTGGTTCGGTGAGGTGATCGAGGATCTGGAAGACGAACTCCTCGACGGGCCCGGTACCCGGACACTGCAGGCAATCCACGAGAAAAAACGCCTCCTTATCATGATCCGCCGCTCCATCTGGCCGCTGCGCGAGGTGGTGGGTGCGTTCGAGCGGGTGGAATCGCCGCTCGTGACCGGCATCACCCCCGTGTACCTCCGTGATGTCTACGACCATACCGTCGAGCTCGTCGAAACCCTCGAGACCTACCGTGATATGATGGGCGGCATGATCGATATCTACCTCTCCACAACCAGCAACCGCATGAACGAGATCATGAAGGTGCTGACCATCATCGCCACGATTTTCATCCCTCTCACGTTTATCGCGGGCCTTTACGGGATGAACTTTGTCGGGATGCCAGAGCTCTCGCATCGCTATGGCTACCCGGCGGTGCTGCTCCTCATGCTTGCGGTGGGGCTCGTCGAGATCTGGTTTTTCAGGAAGAGAGGGTGGTTGTGACCGGCGAAGATCCCCGTTCGTTCGCAGAAAGCCGAAAGCTTATTAAGGTACCACCCCTGCCACTTCGATAACAGGGATGATGCAAGAGTATGACGTCGATTGATACTGTCCTGGCATCGGGTCGGGAGCGTCTCGATGAGGAAATGGATGCGCTGGAAGGGAGTGTCGGGTACGAGGAGACGGCATATGCGCTCCCCGTGACCTATGCCGTCACCGGCATGGCGGTGCATGACGCGGCAAGCGCACGGGAGGCATACGCCGCTTCCGGATCCAGCGTGCTCGTGGCGGGAGAGTGCCTTGCGGCGGCGGGGTATGCCGCCGAAGGGGGGGAAGGGGAGCCCTACACGGGGTTTGTGCCCGACACGGTGCTGCGCAGGCTCGGGTATTCGCTGGTGGACGGCAGTATCGCAGGGATCGGTCTCGTCGCCGGATCGCCGGATGACGCCGATGCGGCCGCCGCCATCTGCCGGGAGATGCAGGAGAAGTACCTGCTCACCTTCCTTGCAGGCGGGGTGATTAAAACCCTCACCGAGGCGGGGGTGAAGGTGGGGCTCGAGTACCGCCTCGTCCCCCTGGGCTCCACCGGCATGGCGGCGATACATTTCGCCGATATCATCGCCCGCGTGGCGATGATGTTCGGGGGCGTTCAGCCCGGGGATACGGACCGCCTGCTCAATTACGCCGCCGAACGGGCGAAAGCATTCGTGATTGCCTTTCCGGGCCTCGAAGACGAGGAGGTCGCGGTCATCGATGGTTTCCGGGTGCTGAGCATCCCCATCCTCACCCCGGAGGGGTATGAAGGCGGGGAATGGATCCGCGTCCCCTACCTCGAAGCGGTGCGGGAAGGGATGGAGCGGCGCGGGATCCGGGTCAACGTGGTCGCCATCCCGATTCCCATGGCCTGCTCTCCGGCGTTCGAGGGGAAAAGCATCCGGAAAGAGGAGATGTACGTGGAATTCGGGGGGGCGAAGGCGGCGGCATTCGAACTCCTCCGCGTGCGGCCCGCGGACGAGGTGGAGGACGGCCGCGTCGAGGTGATCGGCCCGGAGGTGGGCGACCTCGAAGAAGGGTCGGCGGTGCCGCTGGCAATTCTCGTGGACGTGGCCGGCGCATCGATGAAGAAGGATTACGAACCGGTCCTCGAGCGCAGGATCCACACGTTCCTCAACTACGGGGAGGGGTCGTGGCATGTCGCCCAGCGCGACCTCGTCTGGGTGCGGCTCACGAAAGACGTGGTCCGGCGGGGCGTAGCGATCGCGGACCTGGGCAGGCTGCTCGCAAGCAAGTTCCGCGTGGAGTTTCCCGACCTGCTCGATGCCGTGCAGGTGACGCTGGTGACGGACCGGGAGCGCGTGGAGGCGATGCTCGAGGAGGCCCGGGCCATCTACGACGAGCGCGACGAGCGCATCGCGGGCATGAAGGACGAGGATGTCGGGACCTATTACTCCTGCACCCTCTGCCAGACATTCGCCCCCAACCACGTCTGCATCATCACCCCCGAACGCCCCGCCCTCTGCGGTGCGATCACCTGGCTGGATGCGAAAATCGCCTACGAGATCGCGCCTGCGGGGGCCAACCAGCCTGTGGAGAAAGGCGAGCTGATCGATCCCGTCCTCGGCCAGTTCGAGGGGGTGAACCGCTTCGTGAAGAAAGCCTCGCACAGCGCGGTGGACCGGGTCTCTCTCTACGGGATGATGGAGGAGCCGATGACCTGCTGCGGGTGTTTCGAGTGCATTGCCACGATCCTGCCCGAGGTGAACGGGATCATGATCGTCAACCGCGATTACCTCGGCGACACGCCGCTGGGCATGACCTTCTCCACTCTCGCCGGCACCATCGGCGGCGGGGCCCAGACACCCGGGTTCGTGGGAATCTCGAAGGGCTATATCCTCAGCGACCGGTTCCTGCAGGCGGAGAACGGGATCGAGCGGGTGGTCTGGATGCCGTCGCTGCTCAGAAACGAATTGAAGGGCCGGCTCGAAGAGAAGCTCGAACGGATGGGCATTCCTGAATTGTTCGACAAAATCGCCGACGAGACGGTCGCCGTGAGCGTCGAGGACCTGGCCGAATTCCTGGCGCGGGTGGATCATCCCGCCCTCGCGATGCGGCCGCTTATTTAGGAGAGGATGGGCACATGAGCGAAGAGCACAATCCTGAACCGGGCAACCGGATCCTGGAGGTCCGCCTTGGCGCGACGAAGGCGGAGGGAGGGACGCGGGAACGCGTGTATACGGTGGGGGGCGCGGGTACGTTCCCGTTTCTCGGCGCGGGGCCCGCCGCGGGCCACCCGCCCCGTATCGCCCTTGAAATCTGCGATGATACCCGCACGTGGTCGCCGATCGTGCTCCGCGAGGTCGGGGATCTTGCGGAGGATACGGGTGCATGGGCTGCGGCGGCCGAGACGACGTTCGGCGCGGATATGGTGCGCCTCTCCTTCACCAGCACCCGGCAGCGGGGATTCGACGATTTCGCCTCGCTGGGCACCACGGTGGAGGAGGTGATCGGGGCGACGAAGTACCCCCTGATCGTCGAGGGGAGCACCGAACCCGCCATCGATTCCGAGGTCTACCGGCGGATCGGCGAGGCCGCGGAAGGCGAACGCGTCCTGCTCGGGACCGCGGAAGCCGACCGCTACCGCAGCGTGGCGGCATCGGCGCTCGCCTACGGGCACGCCGTGGTCGCCCAGACGCCCATCGACATCAACCTGGCAAAGCAGCTCAACATCCTGCTGCATGAGACTGCGCTCCCCCCCGAGAGGATCGTCATCGACCCGTACACCGGCACCCTGGGGTATGGTTTCGAGTACTCCTACTCGGTGATGGAGCGCATCCGCTCAGTCGCCCTGCAGGGGGACGCCGATCTCGCCCGCCCCATGATCAGTTCGGCCATCGATTCCCTCAATGTCAAGGAGGTGCGGGAGGCGGACCCGGAGACCGCGGACGAAGTGGCGATCCGCTGGGAATTTTATGCGGCGTTTTCCGCGCTCATCGCAGGGGCGGAGATCGTGTGCGTCCGCCACCCCGGCACGGTGGCGCTGTTGCGGGAGGCGCTCCGGGCGCTTCTGGAAGGATCTCATCCACAGGAGGAAGCATATGGCGATGAAAGCGCTTGACATCTACAAGTTACTCCCCAAAACCAACTGCAAGAAATGCGGGTTTCCCACCTGCCTCGCATTTGCCATGAAACTTGCCTCGGGCAAGGTGGATGTGGATCTCTGCCCCGACCTCGACGAGCAGACGCGGGAGTTGCTGGGCGGGGCCACTCGCCCCCCCATCCGGCTGGTTGCCATCGGCGCGGGGGAGCGGTCGTTTACCGTGGGCGAGGAGTTCGTGCTCTACCGGCATGAGCGGACGTTCTACCATCAGCCCGGGCTGATGATGCAGGTTGCCGATACGTGGCCGGAGGAGCGGATCGAGGGGGTCGTGGCGCGGGTGCGTGACGAGACCTTCCACCGCGTCGGGGAGGATCTCTCCGTCGACGGCATCGCGTTCCGCTGGGAGTCCGGCGATGCGGACCGGTTCGGCGGGGTTGTCGGGACGGTGGAGGCGTGCGCGAGCGTTCCCGAAGTGATCATCGCCGACGACCCGGAGGCGCAGGCGGCGGCGCTCGCCCATTGCGGCAACTTCCAGCCGCTCATCCATGCGGCATGCGCCGACACCGCCGAGGCGATGTGCGATCTCGCCAGAAAATACGGCTGTGCGCTGGCGGTGCGGGCAGGCGACCTCGAGGAACTCAAACGCCTCGTGGGGTTGTGCAGGGACCGCGGCGTCGAGAACCTGATGCTCGACCCCGCTCCCGCGACCCTGCGCGACTTCCTCGCCCGGTCGGTCGAGATACGCCGGCGTGCGGTGGAGCGTACCGATCCCGACCTCGGCTACCCGGTGGTCTTCGATACCGTGCCGCTCGGTCTGCCCGACGCTGCGACGGCGCTCGGGATCCTGAAATATGCCGGTGTCATCATCATCGACGAGCTCGGGCCCGCCTCCACGATGGCAGCCCTCACCCTCCGCCAGAACATCTACACCGACCCGCAGAAGCCCATCCAGGTGACGCCGGGGCTCTACCCGGTCAATGCCCCGACCGGCAGCGCCCCCGTGCTGATGACCGTCAATTTCTCCCTCACCTACTTCACCCTGCTC
The DNA here is from genome assembly GCA_011048835.1 of Methanoculleus sp. Taxonomy (GTDB): domain Archaea; phylum Halobacteriota; class Methanomicrobia; order Methanomicrobiales; family Methanomicrobiaceae; genus DSDF01. Next base: position 59,566 of record DSDF01000082.1, read on the forward strand.
GGCTACCTCGAGGCGGCGGGCATTCCCTGCTATCTCTTCATCGTGGACACGGAGGGGATGTCCGTGCTCACCGCCGTTGCCGGCGGCAAGCTCACCGAGACGCTGGTGGCGGACGCGATCAAAACGACTGAACTGGAGAACCGGGTCGATCACCGGGTCCTGATCATCCCCGGCTACGCGGCACCGCTCAGCGGCAAGATCGAGGAGGAGACGGGGTGGGAGGTGCGGGTGGGCCCGGGCGATGCGGCCGAGATCGGGGAGTACCTGGAGACCGGGTGGGAGGCCTGATATGCCCACGGTCACCTTTCTGCCCGGGTTTCACAAAGCCGACGTCCCCCGGGGGGCCACCATCCTCGATGCCGCCCAGCGCGCCGGGCTGCACGTGAACGTGGTCTGCGGGGGCCAGGGCCGGTGCGGAAAGTGCGTGGTGTACCTGAAAAGCGGAAAGATCACCTTCGACCGGGAGAAGTTCGGGCACTTTTTCACCGCTGAGGAGCTGGACCGCGGGGCGTGCCTCGCGTGCCAGTCGCTCGTGAGAAACGACCTGCGCGTGGAGGTGCCGGCATCGTCGCTCGTGCAGGAGCAGAAGATCCTCGTCGAGTCCCGTGCGGCGGAGATCCCGTTCCGCCCCTCCGTCAGGAAGTACTCCCTCGAGCTCACCCCTCCATCGCTCACCGACACCACCCCCGATATCACCCGCCTGCTGGAGGGGATCGAGGCGCAAGGCGGTCCTGCCGCGAACAAGATCTACGCGCCCCTCGAGGTGCTCCGCTCCGTTCCCCAGCTGCTGCGGCAGGGGGGCTGGCGCGTCACCGGCACCGTCGCGCTGGTCCCCGGCGGCTACCGCCTCATCAAGGTCGAGGAGGGCAACACCGAGGGGCGCCTCTACGGGGCGGCGGTCGATCTCGGCACGACCACCATCGTCGTATACCTCTGGGATCTCGCCACCGCCTCCGTGATCGCCACCGCCTCCAACTACAACCGGCAGATCGGGTACGGCGAGGACATCCTCTCCCGAGTCAACTTCGCCCGGAAAAACGGTCTGTCCAAACTGCAGCGGCTCGCCGCCGAGAGCATCAATCAGGCCCTCACCGCGGCGGCGAACAATGCCGGGATCGACCGGGAGGACATCCACGAGGTGGTCGTCGCCGGCAACACGGTGATGACCCACCTTTTGCTCTGCATCGATCCGGGGTACATGATCGCCGAGCCTTACGTGCCTGTGGTCCGCCGGATGCTTTCCACGGCGGCAGGCAGGATCGGCCTTGCCGTGCATCGCAATGCGGGGGTCTATACCTTCCCGGCGGTCTCCAACTTCATCGGGGGGGACATCATCGCGGACATCCTCGCCTGCGGGATGACCGAGCGGGAGGAGATCTCCCTTTTGATCGATATCGGCACCAATTTCGAGGTGGTGATCGGCAACCGGGACTGGATGCTCTCCTGTGCGGGTGCCGCCGGACCGGCGCTCGAGGGTGGCGAGGTGCTCTTCGGGATGCGGGCCAACCCGGGAGCGATGGAGAAGGTCCGCATCGACGGCGGCACCCTCAAGCCCACCTATGAGACCATCAACCGCGTCCGGCCCAAAGGCATCTGCGGTTCGGGGCTCATCGATCTGCTTGCAGAGCTCATCCGCGCCTGCGTCATCGACCGCAACGGGCACATCAATATGGGTATCAGGCACCCGCGGGTCCGGCAGGGCCGCTACTTCCCCGAGTTCGTGATCGCCTGGGCCGACGAGACCGATGGCGAGCGGGATATCGTGATCACCGAAAACGACATCAAAAACCTGATCATGAGCAAAGCGGCGATCCTTGGCGCCTGCATGACCCTGATGGACGCCGCCGGGATCACGCGGGAGGATCTCGCCGGCATCTACTTCTCCGGCGCGTTCGGCAACTACCTGAACAAGGAGAACGCCATCGCCGTCGGCCTCATCCCGGAAGTCCCCCTCGACGCGGTGAAAAACATCGGCAACGGAGCCATCACGGGGGCCAATCTCGCCCTTATCAGCCGCGACCGCCGCCGCAACCTCGACCGCATCGCCCAGCAGATCACGTATATCGAGCTCAATGCTGAACCCTCCTTCATGGACCAGTACACCTCCAGCTGCTTTCTGCCCCACACCGATCTCTCTCTCTTTCCGGGGGTGCAGCGGGTGCTCGACGAGTGCCGCATCCGCTACGGGGGGGCGGAGTGATGGCCTCGCTCCTCCCCCCGCCCCGCCTTGCCGCCACCGGCGTGGGCGGGCTTCCCCACAGCGACCCGGAGGTCGCCTGCAGGGCGGTGCTGGAGAGTTTCCCGGAGGTGCCCTACGCCCCCACCCTGCCCAACCGGGGGCCGCGGGAGGCGATCGTCTTCAATGACGCCGAATACCTGCCGGGTGCGGTGTTTGAAGGCGACAAACTCTACGCAAATACCGCCGCGGACCATGCAGGCCAGATGGAGCAGATCATGCTCGACTACATGGAGGGGAATTTCGCTGCGTACGGTGCGTCGGAGGAGTACAATTCGGGCTTTCTCGCGATGCTGGAATGCGATCTCTCGGGGGCGCTGTTCGCCAAGGCGCAGGTCACCGGGCCCCTGACCTTCGGCATGCAGGTGGTCGACCAAAAGAAACGCCCGCTCCACTACGACCCCGAATACGCGGACCTGCTCAACAAGATGATCGCGCTGCGCGCCCGGTGGTACGAGGAGCGGCTGACTGCGCGGACCGGGGCGCCGCACACCCTCGTGGTGCTCAACGAGCCCTACCTTGCCGCCTTCGGCTCGTCGGTGATCCCGGTGGACCGCGACCTTGTGGCGGCGGGGTTCGAAGAGACCGCAGCGCTGCTGGAGGGGGGTATCGGGGTTCACTGCTGCTCCAATACCGACTGGGCCTTCGTGCTCGGCATGGATATCGGGTTCGTCTCCCTCGATGCCTACCGGTATGCCAGGGAATTCCTGCTCTACCGGGACGCGATCACCCGGTTCATGGAGGCGGGAGGCGTGGTCGCCTGGGGCATCGTGCCCGCGGAGTATGATGTCTACGAAGGAGAAACACCGGATTCGCTCTATACCCGCATGAGCGCCATCCGGGATGACGTCTGTTCGTGGCTCGACCCGGAACTCTTCGCCCGCCAGTCGATGATCACGCCGACCTGCGGGATCCGGTTCGCCGACGAGCGGGGGGCGGGAGCGATCATGCGCGCCGCCGCCGACCTTTCGCGCCGGGCGCGGGAGGAATGGGCGTGAGCAGGACGTGCACCATCGTGGTCTGCGGGAAGGGGGGGACCGGCAAGACCACCATCTCGGCCCTGCTCGTCCGGTCGTTCATCGAGGCGGGGGTGAGGCCCGTGCTCGCCGTCGATGCGGATCCCAACGCCAACCTCCACGAGGCGCTGGGCGTGGATCTGGCAGAGACGCTCGGATGCATGCGGGAGGAGGCGTTCACCCGGAGCATTCCCCCCGGGATGGACCGAACCTCGTACATCAAATACCGCTTCCGGACGGTGCTCGTCGAGGCGGAGGGCTTCGACCTGCTCGCCATGGGCCGGCCCGAGGGAACGGGCTGCTACTGTTTTCCGAACTCCCTTCTGGGAGAGTGCATGCACCTCCTCGGGGAGGAATACCCGGTCACCGTCGTCGATTCGGAGGCCG
>DSDF01000089.1 GCA_011048835.1 Methanoculleus sp.
ACTCTCGCCGGAAAGGTGGCCTTTCACCTCGGTACCGCAGGCAATCACAAACCGGATGTTCGGATTCGAGATGATGTTTGCGATGATCTTCTCAAGGCCGAGGTTCTCGGTCTTGCACGACCCACAGATGGCCGCTCCCGCATCGCAAATTCCCTGCTCGTCGAGGTGGGAACCCATCGTGACCACGGCCACGGGGCTCTGCGGATCGCCGGAGTGGAAGTCACCCTGGACAATCGGCCATCCGCTTGCCGGAGATTTCTTATCTGCCATTCATATCACCTCAGATCAATCCAAACACGACAATTCCCGCGATAAAGAGTCCGATAACCATACCGTACCAGAATGCCGTGATACCACCGGCGATGCCGAGCACACCCTCACGGTTCGCAAACGAAGCGAGGAAATTGCCTTCCGATGAGAGCATGCCGACGATATCGTCCGCGATCGCTTCGAGTTCCGCCACCTGGTCGATGACCGGTGCCAGGGACTCGCCCATGGTCGTAACAACCCCGAGGAACGGATCGGCTACAAGACCAAATTCGGGTAATACTTCAATGAATCCCATCATGCACCACCCTTTGGTTCACGAATCGGCTTTGCATCCAGCCAGTCGTAGGCATCACGCTTGGAGAGCTTGATGTACTCATTGTACGTGTAGATCCATCCGATGAATGCCACCAGCAGGCCGAGCATCGCCGCGCTGACGGAGAGGAATGCAAACGACATGACCGCAACGGCGATCATGCTCAAAAACCCGCACTCCGCCGCACACATCTGGGTCCTGTCCTGCGACTCGTTGGGGCCGAGGCAGGCGTTGAACGGGTGCTGGATGGCGATACCGCCGAGCATGAAGATGACGGCAATGATGCTGCCGCCGATGAGCGAGGCGGAATAGGTCGCGACCTCGATGCCGAAGAACGTGGTCGTTCCGGTGATCATGTCAATGAACGCAAACGAACCGGTTGCCATCGACGCGAATCCCAGCAGGATCAGCGCACCGACAATGGTCAGTTCGGTCAGCTGGCGGATCATCACCGGGATGTTCATGTTCAGGACTTTGTCCGAGAGGAACCCGAGAATGACACCGAGAACCGCGGCGATGATCACCAGGCCGATCGGGGCGGCAACGCCCAGCTTGGTTGCGAGGAGCATTGCGATGACACCCGACCCGAGCGAGATCATACCGGCCGACGGGACACCGGTTCCGATACCATAGCTGCAGAGGGTCTTGATGGAATCGGTCCCCCACCAGATTGCGAACACCGCGCCGATACCCCCGAAGAAGGAGAAGATCTGCGTCCCGGTGAGAACGTTCAGGTAGGTCAGGTAAATGGCCACGAGAGAACCGACGATGCCGATCGCCATGATCCTGTCATGCGGCACACCACCTTCTGAAACTTCAACTTTAACCGACATTTTTCCACCTCAGAGTGCAACCACCATGATTGCCACCATTCCGCAGACAGCCGAGGCAACGGCCGACGCGATGATTGCCCGCGGGAACCGCTTGAACTTGGGGTCGTGCGGTCCTTCGATGGTACCGGTGATGTTATATGCGGTCAGCACCGCGTTGACGAGGAACATGCCCACGGCAAAGATACCGGCCAGCGAGACTGCCACCGGCAGGATCTCCTCGAGCGGAGCGTTGTAGATCACCGGGAGCGCCGCCTCGTAGACTGCGAGCAGCTCGACGTAGATGAGCGTTCCGCCGAGACCGCCGAGCGTCCCCCCGATCACGCCTCCCACGTAGGAGATGAACGGCAGGCCGTGCCCCTCGGTTCCCTGTGATTTGTATTCAGGGAACGTGTCGCCGGTGATGGGGTCCTTGTCGACCTTCCCGGATGCGGACGGAATTCCCATGCCGAAGACGTAGATGACGTTCACCATCATACAGGTGATTGCCATCATCAGGCCGCCACCGACCGCGCCTGCGCCGAGCGCCACGGCAAAGCCGAGTTCAGCAGCCCACGCACCGCCGAAGAGACCGGCGAGACCGGCACCGGCGGCGAGCATTGCCACACCGGTAGCAATACCGGGCGCCTGCCCCATTGCTGCCGGCGCGCCGCCCACCGGGACGAAGTGCACGCCGAACCCGATGAGGGCTCCGCCGATGATAATGCCGATGAGGGCGATAGCACCGCCCGTCGAGGCGATGAAGAACGTAATGCCGAGGGCAACGAGAAGGATCACGATGCCGATAACCGATGCGGTCGGGTTGATCCCTTCACCGCCGGCAGCTGCTCCACCGAGTGCGCTCATGATGTCGCCTCCTCTGGTTCTGCTGCCGCAGCTTCGGTGTACGGACCGAAGGTGGTGCGCGCCCACGTCTCAATAAACCGGTCGATGACCATGAAGATGAGAATCACCACGACACCGGCGATGACCGCACCCCATCCTCCTGCGAACGGCTCGAAGAGCACGGTGCGCCAGAGTTCAAAGAACACGATCAGGCCGAAACAAAGCCCTGATGCCGGACCGGCGAGCTTGGATGTAAACCAGCCGTTGTCGAGCGAACTGCGCTCACCGGCTTCCGCGTAGCGGACGATGTTGCCGGATGCGGAAATCGGTACGCCAGCGCCGAACTTCTGCTCCTGGTACTGCCGCTCCTTCCCATAGAACGGGTTTCCGGTTGCAGATCCTGCTGCACCGAGCGCGATACCCCAGACCAGGCCCAGCAGGGGCAGCGGGAAGGGGTGGCCGAGTGCGGCGACCATCAGGTAGCACATCGAAATCGTGGTGAAGATCGCCACAAATGCGTGTGCCATGGTCACGGTCGTCACCGATTTCAGGATATCGATGTAGACCGGCTGTTCAAATTTTGCGAGACTCGCCGTTCGTCCCAGGTATGCCGTCGTAGCATAGACACCCTGGACAAAGACTGCAACCGCAGCACCAACGATGAGGGCAAGAATCGCATTCAGATTAATCGCCATGAACGCCCACGCGACGCCGGCGCCGAGTGCGCACCAGAGGCCATATGCGGGGGGTTCGCCGGATACTGCTTTGTTGAATATCCGGTGAATGTACCCCATCTGCGGAGCGAGCTGAACCTGCGAGTTCGGGTCACCCTGTGATCCGATATCAGATTCAGTATCTTCCGCTGCACCAGCCACGGTGGCAAGGGCTCCAGCTAATGCGGTAACGCCAATGCCGAGTACTAGGTTTTCAACCATTTAGGCATCCTCCTGCGTGCCACATGCACAAGTAATACAAACCCTTTTTGGTTCAATTAACAGTGGGTAACGGCTTTATTAAAGGTTTCGAAAAGATGGCCGTGATTTGTGGGATTTTCTGAAAAATGCGGCAGAATTTAAGATTTACGCTACCGAGATTTGAGTTAGTGAAAAAAAAATTGTGTTGAGGTTAGCGGGCCGGGATGATGAGCGAACGCTCGCCAGCCGGGCTGAACTCGCGGATTGCACCCTTTGCGAACTCGCGGCGGGGCTCGGCGAAGTCGAACTTGAGCGAGGGGTCGGCGAAGCAGACCGCCACACGCGGGTCGTAGCAGAACGCGTCGCCGCGTCCGTAGTGGGCGCCGCCGACGATAGCGGCGTACTCGCCCTGGTGACCGACGTTCATCGCGTAGTTCGGGTAGTTCGGTCCGCGCAGTTCTCCGATCAGGCCCTCGTCAGGCCGGATGGCCAGCGAGTTTGCGGAACCGCACTGGTCCTGCAGGTCGTAGCCGAAGAAGCCGAGACGCGACCAGCCCTCCTTGTGCAGGAGCATGGAGAGGTACCATCCGTTCAGACCGGCGTTGGAGTTTCCGGTACCGATGGAACAGGTCAGACCGGATGCGGCGGCGATGACGCCTGCACGCTGGGAACCGCCAAAGTGGTCCTCCATCAGGGTCGGGAACTGCTCGTACTGCTCCATGGCGTTGAGGGTGACCTCGGTGGCGAGGTCGTTGACAACCTCCTGCGATGCCTTGACGCGGTCGCCGGGGCTCGGGTTTGCCCAGTCGACACCGTACTTGTCCTTCACGTAGTCCATACCGTAGTAGGTGTATTCGTCAAGGATGTTGTCGGTGTAGGCTGCGGTGGCATACTGGGTGAAGCCGACACCGCCGGACATGTAGGATCCGAGCCAGATCTGGTCGAAGAGCATCGTTCCGGCACCGACGACCTCGAGGGAGGCGCGGGCGGGGTCCTTCGGGTATTTCCGGTTGGCCTGGATGATATCGGAGAAGAGACCGAACTTGATACCACCGGGCTCGTTCGGACCGCGGGCGCGGCGAGCGGGCAGGATGGAGGCCATCTGGATGACACCGGCGTGCTTCGCGGCGTAGGACAGGTCAGCGACTGCCGCCTCTCCGGCGCACATGCGGTAGGCACCGATGTAGGACATACCGATCTGCATGGCAGACCAGCGGCTGGTGGTTCCACCGTCACAGGTCCTCGATACAATGGTCGGGATGTGGATTGCCTGCCAGAGTCCCTTGCCGATGGCCGCCTTGAGTGAGGCGCCCTGGTCGGCGGGGAAGAGCTTGTCGATGTTGAGCAGGAACTGGGGCTCGATGTCGTCGGCGATGGCGTCGTCACCGGTAAAGACCTTGACGTAACAGTCATCGACCACACCGGGGTGGGTCTCCACCATGTGCTCCTGGACCACAGCTGCACCGGGCATGGCGTGGTTCAGGACGTGGAGGTACTCGTTGATGGTCTCGGGAGTGACCTCTTTTCCGAGGCGCTTCTGCAGGGTCTGGTGGGCGAGGTCCATGCCGACGATAACCGTCCTGCGGATGTCGTCCCAGAACTGCTGCATGGCAGAGTTGTTGACGAAGTGCAGGTCGTCGCCCTCGACAAAGACGCCGGACTGGCTGACCTGGTAGGTCATCAGCTGGCGCTGGCCGAGCGGGATACCGCCGAGGTGGCAGCGTACGGGCTCGTACATGGAGATGCCGCGCTGCATTTCAACAGCCTTGCTTGCCTTGATGAATTCCTGCTTGCGGGGGGACTGGGCAAGCCCGCCAAAGCGATAGAAGGCGGTGTTCACTGCCTCGGGATCCTCACCCTGGAACTTCTCTTTCAGCGAGTCAAGGAACAGTTTTTGTGCTCTCTCAATTTTTGCCATCTCAATCACTCCTTGGGCATGAATCCATATTTGGTCCTCAGCGAGTGAATACGCTGGACATATTCGACGTATTCCTGATCATCACGGTAGGGGACACCGACGAGCGAGTGGAAGATGGTCGAGTGCGCCTTGAGCCATCCCTCATCCATCGGCTTGCCGACGTTGACTTCACGGTCGAGGGGCTCGCCGATCTGGTTCTTGACATACTTGACGTTGCCGTCGCCCGTGAGCAGACAGCGCTGGAGCATGTCGAACATCATCCCGTCCTCTGCGAGGCGGAGCGAGTGCCCGTGCACGGTCGCACCGCGGACGCTGCAGCGTGCGGGGTCGAACATCTCGGTCTCGAGGAGGAACTTGGAGTACGCCTCGAGGTCGCGCTCGCGGCACTCCACGATCTGGCGGCCGGAGAGCGTCCCGGGGTCGATGCCGCGGAAGCGGTAGCTGTAGCTATACGTCCTCTGGTAGGGCTGGCTCGGCGCGTTGAACATCGAGTCTGCGAACTGGATGTAGCGGACGCGGTCGCCTGCCTTGGCGCCCTCGGTCGGGGTGACGATCTTGCGGATCGGACAGTCGGGCTCGCCTGCCTCGGCAAGCGGCGGGTGCGCGGTTGGGTATGCCGCACCCGGAGCACGGTGCCCGAGAATCAGCACGACGTCCTCGTCGGTGACATCCCGAACTTTCTCAAGCTTGTTGTTGGGGTTCATCTGTTTGCGCCGGTTTTCGGCGACAGTCGAAGTCCCCGGTCCATATTGGGGTGTATATGCCATTTACAATTCACCTCATTGCTTCATTTTCATAACACGATTAACTGCAGTAATGACGTCTGCCAGTTTTTCACGGGTCGGGGTCTGCCCGCGGGTGATGCCGCTCACGATCTCCACGACCGTCCCCTTCGTTTTGATGTCCCCGGGGGCGGGCATGACCGTGGCGGTTTTGACGCCCACTCTGGCGAGATCCTCATAATCGATCGGTACCTGCGTGACCACCACTGCATCGACATCGCAGTGTTCCAGGATGAACCTGACCTTGGCAACCACATGGGAGCGGACGTTACCGTGATGGAGAATCGCCACTTTGTGCTGTTCGATCTGGCGAATTTCCCTATCGGTAAGGCCGAAATATGCTCCGGTCACCGCGGCCGCCGTGGCCGTGCCCGGGGGAACTCCTGCACCGGCATTGAGCACCAGCGTGCTGACGCTGAACTCGACGCCTTCCCGGCGAAGGCCGGAGGTGATGTCGCAGACCGGTTTGGTCACGTGGCGTCGCCCCGGCGACATGGCCACCACGATCACATCGGGATACCGGCACTCGGAGATCGTGCCCCGCTGTGCAAGGCCCCCTCCTTTGCCCATCCCCATGGACTCGCGGCAGTCGACCACCTGGGTAACGCGTCCGATCGGCATTTACTTCAATCCCTGTAAGATAACAAGACCGCCTTTTTTTCCGGGATCCGTGAGCCCGATCACCGATTCATCCGCACCAGGCCCGTATTTGGCATAGTCGACGAGCGAAGGCTTCGTCTTCATGAATATGCCTTCCTGAAGCGTGTACGGGATTTCCGTAAAGAACTCGTCGCAGACGCTTCTTACTTCCTCGATGACCCCCCTGTCCTCGACTTCGAGGACGACCTGCCCGACCTGCACCTGGAGTTCCACCTCGGTGTCGCCCACCGTGATGACTCTCCGTGCCGAATGGGGGTTGGGTTTCCCCCTGGCCGGGCCATAGGGGACGGTCGCGGGGAGGCGGGGGCCGTTGACGAGCATCCTGCGGATACCGCACACCTTCACGATACTGTTGAGAAGGCGTTCGGCCGTCTCGGGTTTGAGCATCCGGAGAGGGACAATCCTGCACTGGGGATAGCTGGCTTCGGTCATTGATATCGACACTCAGTTGTTCAGACGCCCTTTGCGATTTCCTGGATGGGCTTTGCGAACACGTCGATCTGTCCGAAGGTGTCCTGGTAGACCTTGGAGGTACCCTCCGGAGAGAACATCTGCGTGCCCGCATCGAGGGCGGCTGCGGCGACCACACACGGGATTGCCACACCGGCAGCGTGCCGGGTCACGACGTGGTTGCCGTTGAACACGCCGGGGCCACCGCCACCATAGATGGAGTGGCTGAAGAACGAGAACCCGACTGCAGTTCCCATCACACGGCCGTAGTCACAGCCGGGCAGACCGGTCTCGTGCTCGATCAGGTCGTTGAAGTAGAGCAGCGTCGAGGAGACCGCCTGGGCGAACCGACCGGCACCACAGTTGACCATGGTCGCGGCCATGGTGCCTGCGGAGGTGTAGGCGTTCCAGAGCATGGGGTCCTTGGTGTCGTAGAACTGGAAGTATCCGCCCTTCTTGCCGGGCGCGATAACCTTGTCCTCGATGGCGCGCTCGACGAGCGACTGGACGACGGTTCCGATGGTTCCGGTTGCGCCGTTCGCTTTCACCAGGTCGTACACCAGGTTGTTGGCGTTGAGGCCCTGGTACGCGTAGGCGAGCAGCTGGGCACGCTCGAAGGGACCGATCGCGGCTCCCATCTCGAACTCTCCTGCCTGCTCGAGAGTCGAGGAGAGTGCTGCTCCCTGCATGGCGTTCCTGTTGGTCATCATGACCACGTGGTTGACCGGGATGTTCCGGAGCGCATACCCCAGACCTTCGTTGTTCTGGGGGATGGTGAGCACGGATGCGACATTTGCGCCCTCGAGGTCCATGGTGTGCGGGTAGCCGCCCCAGACGGCCGCCTTGACCATGGATCCGTCGTAGGCGCCGACGTTGAACTGGTCGATGATCGCGTACGTGGTTGCGGACGCCACCGAGGTAATTGCTGCGTCGTAGGTCGATGCCGCTTCGATACGGGCCTTGGGGACCTCGACAAGGAGCAGCTTGCCACCGGCGAACTCCTTGATTGTGGTGTCGTCGCCTTCCTCGACCGACACCATCTCCTTGATCTTGGCCACGATCGCGTCCTTGTTGCCCATGATGTCGAGGTCGAGCTCACGGCCGATGATCTTGCCCTTTCCGACCGATCCGGTCTTCAGGCCGTCTTCGATCTTGCCGAGCTGGACGGCAATCTGCCGCTTGCAGCTGTCGATGATCTTCTTGGTCGCAGGGTTGACGAGGGGGCTGATCTTCTCGAGCGCAACACCGCTCTTGAGGAGCTTGCCCTCATCGTCATAGAGGTCGATAGTTTCCGAATATTTTGCCATAATTTTCCTCCTTTACTCATAGTTGCAATTCATTGTGGTCCCTGAACGCTGTCATGCACATGTGCATGTCGAAAATCTATGCTAGTCACTATGCACGTCCCCGCTTGGGACAATTGAATAGTATTCAATCTCGGTATTTAAGCATTGCCAATATTTTCCTCTATAGGGGCCCCAAAATAAAATTCAAAATGAGTGATAATCAAGTGAGAAAGTGCGTATCTGTGGGTTTAGTGAAAATGTGCTAAAAATTCACCATAAAAGTGTTACGGAATGCGTCGTATGACTGAGATTAATGAGAATGGGCGTGTGCGCCCCTGCAAAAAAAGGGTTAATACTTGAGATAGAGCTTGCCGTAGATGGTTTCGCCCTTTCTCCGGGGGTGGCGCTCGCCCATGTCGCCCTTGTAGCAGGCGAACCTGCCGCTCACGCCATCCACCGCAACATCGACATCCCCGATGTGCTGGAAACCGGGCATCATGACCTCGATATCACCGAAGACATAGATCTCGCCTTCCACCATCTGACCGCCGACCTTGCTCTTGGCATCGCCCTTGACAATGATTGTGCCGCCTTCCTGGTGCGTGCCCACGTGGACATCCACATTGCCGTTGACGATGATCTCGCCGCCCCGCATGAAAGTGCCGATATCGCTGCCGGCATCGCCGGCAACACGGATGACGCCTCCCTGCATGCCGCGCCAGTCGCCGCGGTAGGCTGCGCCGAGATAGTTGCCGGCGTTGCCCAGCACATTGATCTCGCCGCCGGTCATCCCCATGCCGGCGAATGCATCGGTATCGCCGTTCACGGTGATCGTGCCGCCTTCCATCCAGGCACCGACATACATGTCGGCATTGCCCTTGACGAGCACGGAGCCTGCGGTCATCTTCATGCCGATGTACTTGACCCGGGAGACGTCGCCGTCGATCACGACCTCCGTCTCGGCGGCGGTCGCGCCGCCCTCGCCGGCGACCTCGAAGAACTCACCGAGCGGGTACTGGCTGTTGCCGCAATAGACATGAAGGTCGGCAATCTCGGCCGCCTTCTTCCCGGCAAATGCATCGGGTTTGATGTTGTCTGCCTCGAGGCGGAGATCGGGAACTTTGATTGGTTTTAAGGTAACTGTCGCCATATCTCGTTCACCTCACTGGGTTGCGTCCACCTCGATCACGTACGGGTTCGGCACGTAGTGGTGTGCGTACACCTCGTAGTTGGCCAGATTCACGGAATAGTACCGCTTGAACTTCTCGGCGATGTCGCGCTCCACCTGCGGGTTCTCGTTGACCTTGCAGTCCACCCAGAAGGTGCGCTTGTTGCCGTTGCTGACGACCTGGCCGTCTTTGACCACGATCTCGCCGCCCTTGATGAGGTACCGGGCGTTGGAGAACGCACGCTCAATGTCTTCGGGATCCTCCGATGTCTCGGGGTTGTACGGGTACACCGCCACATCGCCCTCCATACCGGGCTTGAGCGATCCGAACATGTTTGCAAGACCGAGCGCTTTGGCCGGTCCGGCACGGGTCATCTGGGCGAGCTCGAAGAGGGTGATCTCGCGGTCGATCTCGCCGATGTAGCAGCGGTCACGGACACTGTCGCCGTACTTGAGCACATTGTCGAGCATGTCCTCGCGTGCCGCCTTGCTCATCAGCCACTTGTACACCCGCGGGTAGCGGATGAACGGTCCCGCGTTCGGGTGGTCGGTGGTGATGAAGGTCCGCATGGGGTCCTTGGAAAAGAGACCGAGTTCGATGCCGATCGCCCACTGCGCCCCTGCGATGAAGGTCTTGGGGCTGTAGATGTAGGGCACGACACCTGCTGCCGTCTCCAGCTCCACATCGGTGTTGACCCATTTCAAGTGGTTCAGCTCGGTGAGGTGGTGCTCGAACGGCCCGTCCGCCGTCATGGTGGTGGTCTCATCGAGGGTCACCACGCCGAGGTCGAAGGTGATGTTGTCCTGTGAGTTGACGTACTCCGCCACTTCCTTCGATTTGGACTCGAAGCTCTTGGAGGCATACGACTCCCCCCCGTAGGAGTGGAACTGCAGGTGGGTGTGGTGCAGCACCTGCTCGCGGCCGAACTCATTGCGCGGCGCAATGCCCTCCGCCTGTTTGAGCGTATCGAGCGTCACCGTATAGTTGCCGGGCTCGCCGAGCGAGTTGGAGTGCACGTGCATGCAGTGCGGCAGCCCGAGGTACTCGTTTGCCTCGATGAGGCCCCGCACGATCTGGGCGGGGGTAACGTCGAAGTAGGGCACCGGGTCGTTGACCGTGGGACAGTTCAGCCCCCAGCCCCATGCTTCGGTGCCGCCGGGGTTGACGACTTTGACGCCGTACCCGCGGGTCATCCGCATCAGCCAGGCAATGTAGGATGCGGTGTTCTCGATCTCCTTGTTCTTGAGGTACTCAAGGACAAACCAGTTGTTGCCGAACACCGGGAGCGCTCCCTCATCGATGATGGGGGTGTCGCGGATCTCCTCGTGGACGTGGCGTGCGTAGAGCGGAGGCATCGCGGCCTCCATCACGAACCCGAATCCCATCCGGGCATAGTCATAGCCGGTTCTCAGGACGGTCGGGACGGAGAACCCGCCTTCCATCCTCTTGATGCCAGCCTGCGGCGTTGCCCGGAAGAGCTTGTCCTCGGGCCGGAAGTTCCTGCCCACGCAGACCTTCGGTCCGGCAACATGGGCATGGATATCGACCGCACCGGCCATGACCGTCATGCCGGACGCGTCGATCTCGGCGGGGTTGCTCAGGGCGGAGGTCTCGACCATCTTGCCGTCCTTGACGGCGACATCGGTCCTGTCGCCCTTGATTCCGAGGACGGGATCGTAGACGAACCCGTTCTTGATGAGATATTCTGCCATTGTATCACGCCCCCTTCAGTTCCCTGACGCGTGCGGTCACGCGCTCGAGGAATTCGAGATCCGTCAGCATTCCCTCGGGCGGGTCGACCACCTTGCGGCACTCGATCGGCACATTGTCCATACGGTAGGCGCAGCCGCCCGTCTCGACGCCCACAAATGCGACCGGGACGTGCAGCTTGCACACCGCCGTCGTCGGGGTGAGGTGCGGGTCGATACAGATGGACGGCAGGTCCCAGATCTTTTTCACCGAACTGTTCGGGAAGTGTGCGCCGGGGTCGCTGCCGATCACGAAGACCGCATCCACCTCGTCCCGGACCAGCAGGTCGTTGGAGGTGGTGTCGCCGGGGTTGTAGCGTGCAAAGCCCCGGGAGAGGTCGAGTGCGAACGGGAACCCGTGCAGCCATCCCCAGACCTCGCCCGAGCCGGTCACGTTGTAGTGGCCCCGCATGGGCATAATGTTCCATTTCGTGTATTCGTTCAGGTCCCGGGTCACGCAAATGGCCTGGTCGATGTTGTGGTTCTTCGAGAGCGACTGGGTAACGCCCATCCCGAAGAAAATGATCCCGAAGCGGCCTGATTTCATGATATCGGCAACCTCGTAGATGGTTTTCTTCGGAATGCCCGCAACGGTGTCGGGGAGCCATTCGCCCTTGAACGCCACGCGCAGCGCCGTCAGGAGTTCGTAGTCGCGGCCCTGCTCGACCTGCAGGTGAATGTCCGCGGTCTTTGCGGTATCGGTGACCCTCGGGTCAACGACGACCATTTTGCGTCCCTTCGCTCCCTTCCCGGTAAAGAAGCCGCGGGGGAAGATGGAGTAGCGGGACATGTGCCGCGGGTGGGCATGCGCAGGGTTGCAACCCCAGAACACGATGCGGTCCGCACGGTTCAGGATTTCGCCGAGCGTACACGAGGGCACGCCGACGTCCTGCACCGCAATGAGGGTCGTACCGTGGCAGACCGTGGCGGTGTTGTCCATCACGGCGCCCACCATCTCGCCGATCTCCGTGCCGATGGCCTGCGCCTCGCAGTTCGTGGAACTCCACCCGTACATCAGTGGTTTTCGTGCGGCGGCAAGCGTTGTTGCGGTATACTCCACCGCTTCATCGTAGGAGATCTCCTTCCAGCTGCCGTCTTCCTGCTTCATGCGCGGGCGGGTCACCCGGTCTTTGGCCTGGGAATGAAGGAACTTCTCGGCACCGATGGCACAGGCGTTGTACACCTCGAGGATCTTCGTGCCGTCGTCACTCACGCCCACCTCAAGGTCGTCACAGAGCGTTCCGCAGAACGGGCAGACGACGTCCGTTACAAGTTTTGCCATTACAATTCACCCCGGCATGCTTTCGTAACAAGCGTCAGGGAATCCCATATGGGCTCGCCTTTCGCCTCTTCAACCTCAACGGGGGTGCCTTTGAACGTAGGCATCCCGGTGGAATACGTATTCGGATTCACCACCATGTTTGCCCATGGACCCATGGGAATCCACCCGAGGCCCGGGTGCGGGCCCTGGGTAGCATCCACCGCTTTCACCACAACGCTCCCGTACTCGCTGGTCACACGAACGTTCGTGTTCCGGTAGACTCCAAGTTTTTTAAAGTCTTCGGGGTCCAGCTCAATAATCCCGCAGGCGGCGGTGTAGGCGGGTTTTTCCTTCCCGCCTTCCATGGACACCCCCTGCTGGATGGTGCGCCCGGTGATCAGGTTCAACTTAATTTTTGGCACCGTCTCAACTCCGGTTATTTCTCAAATTGTTTGAGCGGGCTCGGGCCAAGTTCTTTGACGGTCTTGACAACGTCCTCGACCACTCCTGCCCACTTGGCACCCTCTGACGCGGACACGAAGGTCATCCTGATGCGTTTGTCGTCAAATCCGATGTTTTTGAGGATGTTCTTGACAAGGAACATGCGTTTTGCAGCCTTGTAGTTGCCCTCAAGGTAGTGGCAGTCACCGAAGTGACAACCGGAGATGAGCACGCCGTCGGCGCCGTCCTGGAACGCTTTCATGATGAAGAGCGGGTCAATACGGCCGGTGCACATCACACGGACAGTACGGATGTCGGGCGGGTACTGCATGCGGGCTCCGCCTGCGAGGTCGGCTCCTGCGTAACTGCACCAGTTACAGATGATTGCAATGATTTTCGGGTTCCACTCTTCTGCCATTACTGTTCACCTCCAAGGAGGAACGCATCGATCTGTGCGACGATCTGCGGGGTGGTGAAGTGCTGCATGTGAATTGCGCCGCCCGGACAGAATCCGCCGCAGGTGCCGCAGCCCTTACACTTGGCCTCGGTGACCTCCATGACCTTCCTGCCGTCCTTCTCGACCAGCGCAAGGGCCGAGTACGGGCAGAGGTTCACGCACATGCCGCAACCGGCACACAGTTCTTCATTGCACTGCGCAAAGTAGGGCTCCAGCTCCACTTCTCCCCGGTGAATGGGGATGCT
Source organism: Methanoculleus sp. (assembly GCA_011048835.1). Taxonomy (GTDB): domain Archaea; phylum Halobacteriota; class Methanomicrobia; order Methanomicrobiales; family Methanomicrobiaceae; genus DSDF01. The sequence continues at coordinate 13,570 of DSDF01000089.1, forward strand.
GGCTGCGGATGCCGCTCCTTCGGCCTGCGCAACAGTGTCCGGAATATCTTTCGGACCCTGGCAGACACCGGCGAGGAATACACCGGCAGTGGTGGTCCCGCAGGGGTTGAGCTTCGGGTGCGCCTCGAGCATCCAGCCGTCCTGCGAACAGGAGACACCGAAGAGCTTGCGCACGGCGTCCGCACCGGTAGTGGGCTGCACCGCGGAGGCGAGCACGACCATGTCGACCTCGAGGTCGATGGGACGTTGCAGGAGCGTGTCCTCGGTGAAGACGTGCAGGTTCTTGGTGACCGGGTCCTCGAGGATGTTGGCGACCCTGCCGCGGATGAACTTTGCCCCCTCATCCTGGATACGGTAGTAGAACTCCTCGTACATCTTACCGAAGGAACGGATGTCCATGTAGAGAAGATACGGTTGTGCGCCGGGGATCTTTTCGATGATCTGGTGGGCGTGCTTGAGCGAGTACATGCAGCAAAACCGGGAACAGTAGGGCTTGCCCACGCCGGTGTTGTCACGCGAACCCGCACAGAGCACGAACGCGACCTTCTTCGGCGTCTCGCCGTCGGAGGGGCGCACCAGGTGGCCGCCGGTCGGGCCGGAGGCACAGATGAGGCGCTCGAATTCGAGACCGGTGATGACGTTCTCGTACTTCTTGTAGCCCCACTCGGTCTTGTTCTCGATGGGGAAGAGGTCGTAGCCGGTTGCGAGGATGGCGGTGCCGACCTTGACCTTGATGAGCTCGTCGACCATCTCGAGGTCGATTGCCTTCTTCTCGCCGCAGGCCTCCACGCAGAGGCCGCACTTGATGCAGGTGTTGAAGTCGACGGTGTAGAGGTTGGGCACGACCTGCGGATGGTAGATGTAGATCGCCTTGCGCGGCGCCATCTCAAACTCGAACTCGTTTCCTTTGATGACCGGACACACTTCGACACAGTCGCCGCACCCGTTGCACCCGCCGCCGACGATGCCTCGTGCTTCTGCCTCGTCGGGGGTGAGGACGCCGCGTGCCTTTTTCCGGAGCGTGATTTCGAAGTTGCCGATATATCCCTCGACCTCCGCAACTTCGGTATAGGTCATCAGCTCGATGTTTTCATTCCTGCCCACATCGACCATCTTCGGGGTGAGGATGCACTGCGAACAGTCGAGGGTCGGGAAGGTCTTGTCGAGCTGGGACATGCGGCCGCCGATCGTCGGCGAGCGCTCGATGAGGTAGGTCTTGATGCCTGCATTGCCCAGGTCGAGGGCCGCCTGCATACCGGCGACACCGCCTCCGACCACCATGGCGGCATGCTCCACCGGGACGCTCTTGGGGATGAGGTCCTCGAGGAGCGAGGCCTTGGCAACAGCAATCCGCACGGCATCCTTGGCCTTTTCGGTCGCTCCCTCGCGGTCATGCATGTGGACCCACGAGTTCTGCTCACGGATATTTGCCATCTCGAACCGGAACGGGTTCAGTCCGCCCACTTTCGTGGCCATCCTGAAGGTCGGTTCGTGGAGACGGGGGGAGCATGCAGCGACGACCGTACCGGTAAGATCGTGCTCCTTGATGGCGTCGGTGATCATCGTCTGTCCCGGCGTGGAGCAGACATACTGGTAGTCATCAGCATGCACAACGTTGGGCAGCGTCCTTGCGTATTCCTTAACGGCCTCTACATCGATAGAGCCTGCAATATTGGTACCGCAGTGGCACACAAACACGCCGATTCTTGCTTCTTTCTTCTCTGCCATTTTTGCACCTCTTACAGGATCTTCTCCAGGAACGGGGTAACGTCAACGGCATGCAGATCGAGCGCCAGTTCGTCCGGGCTCATGCCCTGCGCAAGACCGAGCAGCTCGTTGTAGTGCAGCACGGGCAGGCCGTATTTGATCCCGAACTTCTCCTCGATCTCGATCTGACCGCGGTCGTACTGCAGCTGGCAGAACGGACAGACCTCGGTCAGGGCGTCTGCACCGACTTCCTGCAGGTTGATCATCTTTTCGTTGGTGATGTCGAGCGAGTGCTCGAGGTCGAACCCGCGGACACCGCCGCCGGCACCGCAGCACTGCATCTTGTTCCGGTACTGCACGGGCTCGGCACCGAGCGCCGCGACGAGCTCCTCGATCCACATGGGGTGGTCGGTGTCGCCGAAGTGGCGCTCTTTGCGCGGCTTCATCAGGTGGCAGCCGTAGTGCACCGCGATCTTGGTGTCGCTGAGCGGGCGGGTGACCGACTCGCGGATCTTGTCCACACCGCAGATCTTGGGATCGTAGTAGAGCTCGGCAAGGTGCCATACGTCGATCGAGCCCTTGTACTCCATATCGATCTCTTTGAGCACTTCGTTGACGCCGTCACGCAGCTCGTCGTTGTGCTTGAGGATGTGGTTGACCTCATAGATGGACTTGTAGCACCCGTTGCAGATGAGAGCGATGTCCCGGTCCATCTGCTCGGCGAGCACCACGTTGCGTGCCGCCATGGCGTACCAGATGTTTAAGTCGATGGACCCGAACGCACCCGGGGCAGGACAGCAGCTGGCACCCTCAAGCGGAAGGAGTTTGATGCCCACTTTTTCGCTTGTCTTGATGGATGCAGCCTCACAGCCGGGATAGCGGTTCGGTGCGATGCATCCGAGGAAAAATGCATATTCGTGCATTGTATTCACTCACCTTCCGAAAGGATCTTGTCCGCACGGTCCTTGAGGCCATAGTGGTCGATGATTGCCTTGATCCCCTCGATGTACTCGGGGAACCCGTGGGTCGTCGGGGGCTCTGCTTCGAGTCCCAGCTTCACGCGTGCCGCCCGGTTGACATCGTTGTTGGGTACACCGTGGCCGGTCGTGTAGATCGCCTGCACGGTCTTGAGGAAGTTCCTCGGCACGATATCCCTGCGTGCCGCAAGGTTGCGCATTGCCATGATAACGTCGGTCGGTGCGATATCACGCGGACAGCGGTCTGTACACGAATAACAGGTGGTACAGAGCCAGAGGTCCGGGTCGGTCAGTGCCTCATCCTCGAGTCCGAGCACCGCACGCCGCATGAACAGCCGGATGCGGTAGGAACTGCGGGGCGCGGAGGGGCACGAGCCGGTGCAGGTCCCGCACTGGTAGCACATGTGGGCGATGGTGCGGCCGATCTTCTCCACCTCTTTGGTGAAGTCGCGGTTTGTGTCGTCGCTGTAGTAATACCGGTCCTTGAGTTTCGCCTCAAGCGACGGGTTTCCGTAATTCTTTTCCATTGCCATTTCAACACCTCACGCCTTTTCCTCAACCACTTTGAGTTCGACCTCGCCAGGCGGGACCGCTTCCTTGACCCGGGACGTTCTCGGGGTGCAGAGTTTCTCTTTGATCCGGTTGAACAGATCCGTCTCTTTGCCCTTGATGCGGATACCGGTCCGCTTCAGGGTGATGATATCCTCACCCGGGCATGCATTCACGCATGCGCCGCAGAGGATGCAGAAGTCCTTGTTGACAGCAATCTTCTCCTCGATGGCGCCCTTCATCTCCCCGGCAGGGAGAGGCGACGGGAGATAGATCGCATTCGCGGGGCAGATCTCGACACAGGTCGAACAACCTGCAGGACATTTTTCGGCGTCGAATTCGATATCGCCCTCAAAAATCTTCTCAACAGTGATTGCCTCGGTCGGGCAGTTGATCGCACACCAGCGGCAGGTGCAGCAGTTCTCGTCCATGATCTCGACGCTGCCGTCGAGTTTCGACGAGGTTACTTCGCGCTCAACGGTGATTGCATCCTCGGGGCATGCCTCGACGCAGACCTGACAGGCGTCACAGAGTTTCTCGTCCCAGACGACTTCGCCCACGACATTTCCGGACTCCGCCGAAAAGGGCTTGCGGTTGACTTCGATTGCAGGACACAGGGCGCCGCAGATGCCGCAGTAGGTACACTTCTCGTCATCGACGACAAACTTCGTCGTGGCGGTCAGGGCTTCCTGCCTCTGCTTTCCTGCTTCGTCGGTCCCCTCGAACTCGGCGACATTCCTGTCGATCGCGTCGCGGGGGCAGACGTCTTCACAGATGGTACAGCGGACGCATTTTTCGTCATCCACCTTGGTTACCATATCATACATGGGGAAGCCTTCCTTCTCATGAATGGGAAGGCGCTCTTCACCGTCGATCTTGAGCGTGAGCGCGTTGAAGGGGCACATGATGACACAGACACCACAGTAGGAACATTTCACCTCGTCAATGTTCACCGGTTCTGCATAATCGATGGCTCCCCTGCGTACGGCTCCCACTGCTCCAATGGTGATCGCATCTTCAGGGCAGGCTTCCGCGCAAATGCCACATCCAGTACAGGTCTCTGAATTCAGAATCAGATTGTTGGTGTTCTGGAGGAGCTTCTGCTCCATAATGACATTGACGCCTTCGCGTCTTTTGGAGAATTTTGGGAACAATGCCATAGTTTAACCTCACTCCACTACTACTTCAGGCAAGGACCTTCGTCCTCGTCTCCCACGGTCCGGCGAGCCGTATCACATCCATCGGGCACGCCTCGACACAAACGCCGCAACCGGCGCAAAGCTCTGAATTTACGTCAAGAACAATTGCTTTGCCGTTCTTGACCCGGTAGATCTTCTCTTTGGTGACGGGATCTACCGTATAGAGCTCCAGTGCATCTACGGGGCATGCTACCACACATGCGTTACAACCGGTACACCGTTCCATGTTAATATGCAATGCAAATGCCATGGTTTCACGCACCAGTTCGAATTTATCGATTAGAAATCGATTGAAAAAGAGTTGTTGAAGAGAATACATAAACCTTCTGAAGTTAGGGAACCTTTTTTATGCGATGAAACCGGCGATAATCGCTGCAAAACGTTGATTTTAGACGGTTGTTAATGGTTGTGTGTTGATAAATCAGCCATTTCCCCCTGCGGAAAAAATCGAATTGGCAAATGGTTATATAGGAAACAGCGGGGACGCAAACCTTCTGCCCCCCCAAAAAAATCCATTTTTTATTCTTGATCGGCATATAGATCTGCCGGAGATATTTCCTCCCTCATGCATTTCGCGGGACGTATGAACAGGTACGCTCTCTGCACCATGCATCTGCACCATGGCAACCGGACACACCCCGCAGGGAACCCACCCATAATCCTCCGGAATGCCGTGGTTTCGCCGCACACCACGGGCAACCGGCTCTCGTCCACGCCCTGCACCCGATCCTCTGCCGTGAATCGCGGCCGGCACCACCGGCACCGGATGCTGCCCTCCGCACCACCACCCTGCAAAAAACGTGAACCGCCGGGGAGGGGATCCGGCTGCATGGAAGCGGAGAGCCGACCGAACCCTTCCCGCAGGGTTCGGGAGACCGCAAAAAAGAAACATTATTCTGATATTCCTTCATGACATACGTACCACGAGGTATACTGTATGGAATTGAATGGAGTTACCATCGACGACACCTATGCAGAAGCATTTCCCACCTGGATTGCCCGCGTGATCATCACCGCGGTCACCGAAGAATGGGCGTACAAAGCAGCGGTCGAGGCAACAGGGTTCGCCACCTCGGCAATCGGGTGCCCCTGTGAAGCGGGCATCGAGACCTTCCTCTCGGGCGACGAGACCCCTGACTGCCGGCCTGGCTGCGCCATCCTCATCTGCGCAAGCGGCAAGAAGAAACTCAAAGAGCAGCTCATCGAGCGGATCGGCGAGTGCATCCTGACCGCACCCACCACCGCGGTCTTCGACGGCCTTCCCGACGCCGAAGAGAGGATCCCGGTCAAGCTCCACTTCTTCGGCGACGGCTACGAGTACCAGGCCGAAGTGGGCGGACGCAGCGTCTGGAAGATCCCCATCATGAACGGCGAGTTCGTCGGTGAAGAGGAGTTCGGCGCAGTCAAGGGCGTTGCCGGCGGCAATTTCTTTGTCATGGGCGAAAACCAGATGGCCGCCCTCATGGGGGCACAGGCGGCGGTGGATGCCATCAACGGCGTCTGCGGTGTCATCACGTCGTTCCCCGGCGGCATCGTGGCAAGCGGGTCGAAGGTGGGCAGCGCGAAGTACAAGTTCATGACGGCGAGCACCAACGAGAAGTACTGCCCCACCCTCCGCGAGCAGGTCGAGGGAAGCGAGGTGCCCGAGGGTGTTGCGGCCGTCTACGAGATCGTCATCGATGGCATCGACGAAGCGTCGGTTGCCGAGGCGATGGCGGAGGGCATCAGGGCGGCCACCACGGTGCCCGGCGTGGTCTACATCACCGCGGGGAACTTCGGCGGCAACCTCGGCCCCTTCAAGATCAACCTCTCCGACATCCTCTAACCCTCTTTTTTCACCGGACCGATCAGTATAAATACCTTTGTTGCCGACAATCCTGTTAACGATTATTTCGGTGACAAAATGATAGTGCTCACTCCCGACGAAATCAGGCAGCGATACGGCGCACTCTTCTCCAAGAAGTTTCTGGTCATGGCCGATGAGGCCGCGGGCATCGCAGAGATCATCGAGCACTGCAGCCATCGCGGCACCATCGAATGGGATGCCATGAACCGCAGGCGTGCGGGCGGTGCCGCCCGGTCGATTTCCGTCGAGGGAACGGCCATGTCGATCGTCGCCGCCATCGGCTCCTACCCCGTCCACTTCGGTGCAGCCGGATCGGAGATCGGCGGACAGGCCCTCGAAGGCGTCGAGATCCTCGGCGAGGACGAGGTCGCCACCACGTGGGCGGGCATCGCCGGGGCGGGAGTGGGCGTCGCCGCCTGCCTCCCGCAGGCGCCGGGCGTGCTCAGGGCCGAGTACCCCTCCGAAGAGGACATGAAGATCGGCGGGGCGCGGACCAACCGGGTGCGGATCATCTCGCCCCGGTACGAAAAGATCACCATCGGCATCGACGACACCGACACGAAGGAGGAGGGGGCGACCTGGGTGCTGGCGCTGCAGTGCGCCGAACAGTGTCCGGTGGAGGGCGTGGAGTATCTCAACATGCGCCTCATCCAGCTCAACCCGGCGGTCCCAAAAAAGACCACCAACTGCGTCGGCTCCGCCCTCAACTTCGCGGTCCGCCCGGGATCGGTGGACGCCCTGCTGGACTACGTGCGGGAGTACATCGAGACCAATGCGGTGAGCGACGATACCGGCATCGCCGTGTACCGGGGCATCGCCCTGCCGGACGAATCCCCCTATCTCAAACGCATCAAGACCGATATCGTCAGCATCGAAGAGGCGGAAGCCGAGGCGTCGCGGCTCGGGATCCGGTACATCGACTCGGCAGCGAGAAAAGGGCGTATAGGAGCCCTCGGGTCGGTGCTCTGGGGCAACCGCGGCATCGAAGCGGCAGGACTCTATGGAGAACATACCTGAACCCTACACGATCCGGTACCCCGAGATCGTTGCCATTGCGGCGGAGGACGCCACCCGCGTGGAGCTGGTCGAGCAGTTCGACTGCGTCGGCGGGGCGATGTGGGCGAAGTATCACTACAAAAAAAGCCCGCTCGTCCGGTCGGTGCGGACGGTCGGGGCGACCTCCCGCTACCTCCTCGACCCCGGGGAGGAAGACCTCGCCCTCGTGGGCTCCCATTTCCCGGCGGGGATCTCCGGGGTGCGCGTCACGGACGACGAGGTCGTGGTCTCCTACCGCGGGATGGGGGGAGGGGGCGTCGGCGCGAGCATCTGCCGGTCGCTCGCACAAGGCGTGCTGCGCTGCGAGACCGACCCGTCGGGCGGCGGCAGGGTCGCGGGATCGACGGTCTGGCTCCCCCGCCGGCAGCGGGTGCTCATCGGCATCGACGATACCGACACGCCCGAGGAGGGAGCGACATGGACACTCGCCCACAACATCGCCCGGGCGGTGGAGGACGACCGCTCCCGCTACCTCTCCCACACCATCGTCCAGCTCTTCCCCGTCGCCTTCAGGACCAAAAACTGTGTCGCCATCGTCTGCGAATTCGCCTCCACCCGGCCCGATCGGCTGGCCGACCGCTTCCAGGCGTACCTCGAGCGCTACACCCTCTCGGAGGACACCGGCATGGCGGTCTTCTGCGGCTTCGACCCGTCGGCGCTCGACGGGTTCGGGTGGTCGGTCAAGCAGGGCGAAGTGGATCCCGCCTCGATCGACCAGGTGAAAGGCCTCGTGGATATCCGCATTGCGGGACGGGGCGCGGTCGGGGCGATCGCGGCCATCCCCTTCTATACCCGCTACGAAGAGGCGCTCTCGCTATGAACTGGACACACCTCAAAGCACGCCTTCTCTCCGCCGGCACGGTCCGGCTCACCGGGGAGCCCGCGGACCGCTTCGTGGAGCGGTCCCGTGCGGGACCGGGTGCGGGAGGCGAAGGCTCGGTCTTTTTTACCCCGGGAGACCGCCGCAGGGTCAGGCTTTCCCTCGATCCGGCGAGCGACATCGAGCTGGTGCACCGGGGTGAAGGGAGGGCAGAGCTCCGCATCCGCGGCGAGGTCGTCGCGGGAAGGTTCGAGGCGATCGGCCTCCACTGCCCCCGGCAGGCCTACATCACCGTCAGCGAAGGCTGCATCTTCCGGTGCAGCTACTGCCCGGTCCCCTTGCAGGAGGCGCGGGTGAAGACGCCGGACGAGGTTGCGGCGCTGGTGGAGCGCGTCCTCCCCGAAATCGACGCCATCTCGCTCACCAGCGGCGTGGTGGGAAGCGTCGAGGAGGACGAGAGGCGTGTGCTCGAGGTGGTCCGGCGCGTGGCCTCCTTTGGCAAACCCGTCGGGGTGTCGATCTACCCGCTCGCAGAAACACCCCGGCGCCTCCACGCCCTCGGTGTGGCGGAGGTGAAGTTCAACGTGGAGACGGCCACCGAAGCGCTGTTCAGGCGGCACTGCCCGGGGCTCGACCGCGAGGCGCTCATGGACGCCCTGCGGGATTCGGTGGACCTCTTCGGCAGGAACCACGTCTTTTCCAACGTGATCCTCGGCCTCGGGGAGACGGACGAGGAGCTGGAGCAGTGTATCGAAGAGCTCTGCGCCGCCGGGGTGATCCCGGTGGTGCGCCCGCTCACGCCGTCGGCCGGATGCGCAGGCTTCGAACGGCCGTCGGCGGCGCGGATCGAAACAATCTGCGCTGTCCACGCACGCCACCTTGCGCAGGCGGGGCTCGACCCCGCACAGGCGCTGACCATGTGCCCCGCCTGCACGGGCTGCGATCTGGTACCGGGGAGGGATGCATGAACGGCGAAGAGATCCTCATCACGGCCCTGCAGCGGGCGGCGGACCGTGCGTATGCCGTCCCCGGTTACCCGGTGACCCGCATCGCCGGGGGCGTGGCCGCGGCGATCACGGTGAACGAAAAGGTGGCCCTCGAGTACGCCCTCGGCGACTCCCTTGCCCTCCGCCGGGCGGCGGTGATCGTGAAGAACGTCGGCGTCAACGCCCTCGCCGATCCCCTCGTCAATGCCACCACGCAGGGGCTCCGGGCCGGGGTGGTGGTGGTGGCCGGCGACGATATCGAGGTCGCCGCCTCCCAGAACGCACAGGACACCCGTTTTTATGGCGAACTCGCCGAGGTTCCCGTGATCGAGCCGTCCGCGGCGACCATGGGGGCGGCGGTGGAGGCGGCGTTCCGGGCGTCGGAGGAATTCTCCCGCGTCGCCCTGCTCCGTATCACCCCCGCAGCGCTTGCCGGTGAAGCGGACGCCGCCTTCGCGCCGCCGTCCCGCGGCACCGGCACCCTCGCCGCCCCCTCGCTCACCATGCGGGGACGGGTGGCGGCGGCGGCGCGGCGGACGAGGGCAATGTTCGCGTGGGCCCGCGCCTCGTCCCTCAACACCATCGCCGGCGGGACGGCGGGGGTGGGCGCCTGCCCCGGCGACTCGAGGGTGGTCACGGTCTACCCGCCCCCGGGCGACCGCTTCGGGGACGTGGCCGAACTCGGGCGCCCCTTTTTCGCCGACCACCGCCGGCTGCGGCCGCCGGCGGCGGACCGGGAGCCGGAGACCATGGCCGGGCGGGGCTACTACCGCACGCTCTGCCCCACCTGCCCCTACGCCCTCCTCTTTGCCCGCATGCAGGAGAAGGGCATGACTGCGGTCTGCGACATCGGGTGCTCCCTGCTCGCCATGAACCCCCCCTACGGGGTGGGCATCGCCAGCTACGGTCTCGGCTCCTCGGTGGCCGTCGCCGCGACGAGCACGCGCGTGTCCCTCACCGGCGACTACGCCATGCTGCATTCGGGCATCAACGCCCTCATCGACATCACGGAAAAAGGGCTGCCCCTGCTCTGTATCGTGTTGAAGAACAAAAAAATGGGGATGACCGGCGGGCATCCGGCCCCGGACGTCGCCCGCTACCTCAGGTGGGCGGACCCGGTCGTGATCCCGGCGGAGGACGCGGAGGCGCTCGACCGGCATCTCGCCGTCCCCGGCCACCCCCGTGTACTGATAATCGAGGGCTGCTGCCCCGAAGGAGAAGAGCATGAAACCGTGGAATGTGGAAATCTGTGACGTCACCCTGCGTGACGGGGAACAGACACCCGGCGTGTCGTTCACCTGTGTGGAGAAAATGGACATCGCCTCCGCACTCGACGAGATCGGTGTCGAGGTGATCGAGGCGGGCTTTCCGGTGGTCTCAGAAAACGAAAAGGAATGCGTGCAGAATATCGCCCGGATGGGGCTCGACGCCAGGGTCTGCTGCCTCGCCCGCGCACGGCGCGAGGATGTCGAGTGCGCCATCGACTGTGATGTCGACATGGTGAGCATCTTCATCGCAACCTCGGACCTGCACATACGCCACAAGTACCGCCGCCCGCGGGAGGAGGTGCTCGAGGGGGCGCTGGCAATGGTGCAATTCGCCGCGGACCACGGCCTGCAGGTGCGGTTTGCGGCTGAAGACGCCTCCCGCACCGACATCGCCTTCCTCAAAGAGGTCTACACCCGCGGCGCAGAGCACGGCGCATCGTACGCCAGCTTCGCGGATACGGTGGGCTGCCTGACCCCGCTCGAGATCGCCGCCGTCACCGGAGACCTCTGCCGCAGCACCCCCCTCCCCCTCTGTATCCACTGCCACAACGACATGGGGTGCGCCAGCGCCAACACCATCACCGCCGCGGCGTCCGGCGCCTTCCAGCTGCACACCACCGTCAACGGCATCGGGGAGCGGGCGGGCAATGCCGCCCTTGAAGAGGTGATCGTCGCCCTCCACATGAAAGGCGGTGTCGACCGCTACGATCTCTCCCACCTGCACGGCATCTCGGCGATGGTCAGCCAATACTCGGGGATCCAGGTCGCCAAGACCAAGGCGGTGGTCGGCGACCACGCCTTCGCCCACGAAAGCGGCATCCACATCGCCGCCATCCTCGAAGACCCCGCAACCTACGAGTACATCCCCCCGGCCCTCGTGGGCGGCGAGCAGTGCTTTATCCTGGGCAAACACACGGGACGGCGGGCGCTGGAGCACATCGCCCGGAACATGGGCGTCGACCTCACCGATGCCCAGATCCGCTGGGTGCTCCACCGGGTCAAGGAGATTTCCGAGGGGAAGTGCTGCATCACCCCCGAGATGTTCCTCGGGATCATCAGGCAGGCACAGGAAGCCGTGGTGGCATGAGCACGCTTGCGGAGCGGATCCTCGGCGCACCTGCGGGCAGCTTCGTCGACCGTCCCGTGGACCGGGCCTTCGTGCACGACGGGACCGGGGTGCTGACCCTCGAGGCATGGCGGCGCATGGAACGCGACCGCCTCGCCTGCCCGGAGCGCCTCTCCATCCTCTTCGACCACATCGCCCCGGCAAACAACAGCACGACCGCGGCCCTGCAGGCGGAGCTGCGCACCTTTGCCGCCGAACAGGGGGTGCACTTCTCCGATGTCGGGAGCGGGATCTGCCACCAGCTGATGAGCGAGGGGATCGTGCGCCCCGGCGAGGTGGTCGTCGGCGCCGATTCGCACACCTGCACCCTCGGCGCGTTCGGCGCGTTCGCCACCGGCGTCGGTGCGACGGACATGGCGGCGATATGGGCCAGCGGGTCGACGTGGTTCCGGGTCCCCGCAACCATCGGCGTCCACCTCGACGGAACCCTGCGGGGTGCTGCCGAGGCAAAAGATATCGCTCTCGACTACGTCCGCAGGCTCGGCATGGACGGCGGGACTTATATGGCGCTCGAGTTTCTCGGCGAGAGGGCGCGGGACCTCTCCATGGAGAGCCGGCTCACCATCGCCAATATGGCGGTGGAGACCGGGGCGAAGGCCGGATTGTTCTATGCCGACGATACGACGGTACGCTTCCTCGCCGACTACGGCATCCAGACCGCACCGCAGGCCATCGAGGCGGGTTCCTATCGTCGGGAGATCACCCTCGACCTCGACGACCTCGTCCCCCTCGTCGCCGCCCCGCACCGGGTTGACAACGCACGACCCGTCGAGGATTTCGAGGGCATCGCCCTCGACGAGGTGTTCGTGGGCACCTGCACCAACGGCCGGTACGGCGATCTCGCGAGGGTTGCCGCGATCGTCGCGGGCAGCAAGGTCGCCGTGCGAACCATCGTCGTGCCCGCCTCGCGCTCGGTGCTCCTGGCAGCGGCGCGGAGCGGGGTGCTCTCCACCCTGATCGCGGCGGGGTGCACGATCGGGCCCCCCGGGTGCGGGCCCTGCCTCGGCGCCCACATGGGCGTGCTGGGGGAGGGCGAGGTGGGGCTCTCCACCGCGAACCGCAACTTCCGCAACCGCATGGGGGTGGGCGCGGAGTACTACCTCTGCTCGCCCGCCACCGCCGCCGCCAGCGCTCTTGCGGGCGCCATCACCGCACCGGAGGGAACCGCATGATCCTGTCCGGCAAAGCCGTCTGCCTGGGCGCCGATATCGACACCGACCTGATCATCGCGGGGCGCTACCTGCGGACCAAGGACCGCCGCGTCTGGGCCGAGCACGTCTTCGAGGACCTCGATCCCGTCCTTGCAGCGAGAATGAAAGGGGCGGTCATTCTCGCCGGCACCAACTTCGGGTGCGGATCGTCGCGGGAACAGGCGCCGGTCGCCCTCGAAGAGGCCGGCGTGGTGGGGGTGATCGCGCCTTCGTTCGCCCGCATTTTTTTCCGCAACGCCATCAATGTCGGCCTGCCGCTGATGGAGTGCGCAGACGTCCGGTGCAGCAACGACGCCCCCGTCTCCTTCTCTCCCGACGAAGGCTGGGTGGAGGCGGACGGGGAGCGCTGCGCCGCAACGCCGCTTTCCGGCCGCATGCTCGACATCCTCGCCCACGGCGGCCTCGTGGAGTACTGGAGATCGCAGCAATGATAGTTCCCGCACACTGCAAGGAGGTGGGCTACGCGTCGTCGAAACCGCTGGGAGACAGGGTCTATTTCCTGAGCAGGTACCTGATCCACGAGACCGGCGGCGGCTTTGAGGTCCTTGCGGTGCAGGCGGGCGAGGGCGACGGGGGCATGATGCGCCCGGTCCGAAAGACACGGGTGCTTGCCCGCGAAGGCGAGGTGGCGGTGCACCCCGAACCGGTCAACCTCTTCAACCGGGCCGATCTCGTGCTGCGTGCGGCGCAGAGCGGGAAGAGGTGCACGATTTTCCGGGGCCCGGACGAGCACATGACCTTCGTGCTCGACCCCGCGCCGGAGGCGCTCTGCCGCATCCACGTCTACGACGCGGCCCCCCCCTACCCCTCCCTGTCGCGCACCATCGCAGCCCTCGAGGCGACCGGGCTGTTCGGCGAGCTTATGATCGTCTTCGACCATCATGTGGCCGACATCGCCGCACTGGACGCGGACGTCTTTCCCTGTCGAGCCTCCGGCTACGCCCGCACCCTCGATATGGACCGCCCCTCCCCCGGCGAGCGGATTGCCGGGTGCCTGACGGCCCGGCAGCTTGCCGGCGAAAACTACAAAGATAGGTACTCATTTGTCAACATCTGCCCCCTCGATGCCGCCGACAGCGAGCCCTTCATCGCACGGTGCTGCCGCAGCGAGCGGTGCGGGGTGGGCACCCACAACGGGCTCTTCGGCGCCGCCGTCCACTGGGGGGCGAGCCCGAAGGAGATCGCCGATGCGGTGGTCGCCCTCGTGGCGCAGTGGGGGGACCGGGCATGAAGGTCGCTGTGGTGGAAGGCGACGGCATCGGCCGCGAGGTGATCCCGGTCGCCCGCGACGTGCTCGCATGCGTCCGCCCCGACATCGAGTTCTTCGAGGTGGAGCTCGGCTACGCCCGGTGGGAGCGGACCGGAACCGCGTACGACGATGCCGACCTCCACGACCTGAAATCAGCCGACGCCATCCTCTTCGGGGCCGTCACCACGCCCCCCGACCCCGACTACCGGAGCGTCCTCCTGCAGCTGCGAAAAGGCCTCGATCTCTACGCGAACCTCAGGCCGGTGAAGGGGGAGGGCTTCGACATCCTCATCGTGCGGGAGAACACCGAGGGGCTCTATTCGGGGATCGAGTGGACGGAAGCGGACCGGGCCTGCACGCTCAGGGTGATCACCCGCCGGGGCAGCCGCCGGATCGCGCGGTTCGCCTGCGCCCGCACACGCTCGCACCTGACCGTCGGCAACAAGGCCAACGTGCTCAAGTCCGACGTGCTGTTCCGGGACATCTGCCTCGAAGAGGCGGCACGGGCGGGCGTGCCCTGCACCACCCAGTTTATCGATTCCTTTGCGCTCGACATCCTCATGCACCCCTCCCGCTACGACTGCATCGTCACCACCAACATCTTCGGCGACATTCTCAGCGACGTGGCGGCGTTCCTCGTGGGCGGCCTCGGGCTGCTGCCGTCTGCGAACATCGGCGACCGGCACGCCCTCTTCGAGCCGGTCCACGGCAGCGCCCCCGATATCGCGGGGAGGAACATCGCCAACCCCATCGCCGCCGTCCGGAGCGCAGCCCTCCTGCTCGAGCATATCGGCGAGCCGGAGGCGGCGGCGCAGGTCGAGGGGGCCATCAAAAAGACCATCGCCGCGGGCATCACAACGCCCGACATGGGCGGCTCTGCAACCACCGGTTCGTTCGGGAGCGCGCTCCTTGCCAACCTGCGCACGCCGGGGAGGGGCTAACCAAACCATGGTGCGCGTCGGGTGCCATGTCTCCATCGCGGGGTCGGTCGACCGGGCGATCGAACGGGCAATCGAGCGGGACTGCGACACCTTCCAGATCTTCTCCTCGAACCCCCGCGGCTGGAAGAGCAGGGAGCTGAAACCGGCCGAGATCGACGCGTTCCGCACGAGCGTCCGGGAATCAGGACTCGACCCGGCGGTGGCCCACATGCCGTACCTGCCCAACCTCGCCACGCCGAAACCCGACATCTACCAGCGCTCGGTCGAGACGCTCGCACGCGAGCTCTCCCGCTGCCGGTTGCTCGGCATCCCCTACCTCGTGACCCACCTGGGAAGCCATCTCGGCGAAGGGCGCGAAGGAGGCATTGCGCGGTTCGTCAGCGGAATGGACCGTGCCCTTGCGGAAGCGGGCGGCACCACCATGCTGCTGCTGGAAAACACCGCGGGCACCGCCCACAGCATCGGGGGGACCTTCGAGGACATCGCCGCCATCCTCACGGGATCGGACCATTCCGACCGGCTGGGCGTCTGTTTCGACACCTGCCATGCGTTCGCCGCGGGCTACGACATCGCCACGCCCGCGGGCCTTGCCGCGACCCTCGAGGCGCTCGACGCGTCTATCGGAAACGACCGGGTCAGGCTTGTCCACTGCAACGACGCAAAAGGGGCATGCGGCAGCCGCCTCGACCGGCACGAGCACATCGGGCTCGGGGCAATCGGCGAGGAGGGGTTCCGGCGCATCCTGCACACCCCCCTCTTCCGTGGCCTGCCCCTCATCTGCGAAACACCGGTCGATGAACGCAGAAGCGATACGGACAATATCAGGGTGGTGCGAGACCTCGCAGAAAAGTGAGTGAATCAGGGGTTTTTGCCCCGGACCAGCACGAGCAGCGCCACGGCCGCGCAGGCACCCGCCACGGTCAAGCCGGGCACCTGCGCCGGCGATTCCTGCGGCCCGGAGGAGGGCAGCGCGGCGAACTTGACCGCCCAGCCCTCCGCCCGGTCATCTGCAAGCGACCAGCCCGAGGCCACCACACCCCCGTCGGCGGTCGCCGCCACGGCGCTCAGGCGGCCGTTGCGTTCGTTCCAGATCTCCCCGTCCACCACGTCGCCCGCTTCATCGATGATCTGCACCTGCGGCGAGTCGCCCCACCGTCCGGCAAGCGCATACCCGACCCCGGGCACTGCGTCGATGGCGGCGATGACCAGCCCAGGCACCTCCCGCTCCCAGACCACCGATCCATCCTCACCGATCTTTGCCACCCACGCGCCGGTGGCATACGCGTCCGGCCCCCATCGGGGTTGGGATTCATACCGCGATCCGCCAAGGACATACCCGCCGTCCGCGGCCGGACTGCAGACCAGACAGGAACGGTCGATCAGCTCCGTCATCCAGACCCCGGCGCCCGATCCGTCGGTCTTCCTCACCCACGAATCGGCGGGCGCCTCCCCGCCGGGCCGGTCGGTCCCCCCGAGGACGAACCCGCCCTCGGCGGCGAGAGCGAGGCTGCGGGCCGCTCCCCCGACGTAGGTCTCCGTCCACAGTTCCGTCCCGCCGGCATCGTAGAGGCGCAGGAACGAATCCGCCCCGCCGTCCGGCTTCCACAGCCAGCCCGCAACCGCGATCTCCCCGGAGGGGAGGGCGGCGAGGTCGGTCACGCGTGCCCCCTCGATCACGGCGCTCCACTGCGAGGCACCCGCGTCGTCCGTCCTGACGATTGTCGAGGACCCGATCGTGTCGTTCCAGTCGGCCTTCGCCAGGAAATCACCTTCGACGGCGTACAGCCCCACCACCGCACCCCCGTCGTCCATGGGAGCGAGGGCAACGACACTGTCCCCTTCGAGGACGGTGGACCAGCGTTCGCTCCCCCCGGCGTCGGTCCTGACGAGAAGGGCGCTGTCGGATCCCGGTGCATACCCGAACCCCCCGAGAAGGAACCCGCCATCAGCCGACTGTGCAACCGCAAAGAGGTCGGTATAGACCCCCTTGTCGAACGTGGCATTCCATTCCTCGAGCTCCCCCAATGCGACCGCCCCCGCCGGCGCAGCGAGCAGGGCGCCGAGCACGAGTGCGGCAATCACCCGGCTACGGCAATCTGGTTTTCGCAGCAACGCATTCATCATATACCTCCGACCCATCCCTCGGGTCTATGGATGGCTCTGCTATAGTGGTTTTCCCGGCACGGTATAAATGCAGGGGCCAGCCGGAACCCTGCAGCGACGAGCCCCATTAATATGGGTTCGTTACCAATATTGGTGCAGTGATTGCGACATTTGACGGCTCGTCGGTGAACCTTGGCAGGGAGGGAAAGGTCCTCTACGACCAGAGCGGGTTCGGGCGGCCTGGTGCGGGAGGCCTCACCCTCTCCCCCGAAGAGGCTCTCTACCTCCTCCACAGGAACAAAATCGAGATCGAGGGGTATACCTTCGATTCATTTCTCGCCGAATGTGCCGCATCGCCGGGATTTTTCCGCTGCTACCTCGTCTACCGCGACATCCGGGAGCGCGGCTACGTCATCCAGCCGGGGCCCCACGATTTCAGGGTCTACCGGCGGGGCCAGAGACCCGCAACCGGCCAGTCGCACTATGTGCTCCGCGTCCTCCCCGAACGGGAGCTCATCAGGTTCGAGGCGATCGTCGGCGACGTCCGCTCGGCGCTGCACATGCGAAAGCACTACGTGCTCGCCGTGGTCGACGACGAGGACGAGCTCACCTACTACGAGGTGAAACTGCCCCGGCTCGAAAAGGCGGCCGATTGTGCGGGTGCGGGAATCATTGATGCGAAGGTTTTCGGCACCACCGTCATCGCCGAGCACGATGCGGCAGCGGCCCTCGAGCAGGCATGGTTCGGGACGCGCCTCGATGCGGAGCGGCTGATGCTCTCCCCCACCGAGACGGTCTTCCTGGCAGGCAGGGGCATGCTCCGGTGCGGCGGGGGGCCGGCCTCCCTCGACACCTATATCGAGGCCAGCATGGCGAGTGATGCCGACCTCAGGGCCAAGTTGGCCGCCTACACCCACCTGCGGGACCTCGGCTACATCCCCCGGACCGGCTACAAGTTCGGCCACCATTTCAGGGTCTACTCAGGGAAAAGCACGCACTCCGAGATGCTGGTCCACGCGCTGGACGCCGACGCCGGCATGCCCATGAGCGTGATCTCCCGGTCGGTGCGGCTGGCGCACAGCGTCAGAAAGAAGATGCTTTTTGCCTGCACGCACGAAAATACTGTTTGTTACATTGAATTTGCCAGAATCAAACTGTGAGAGATCGCATGCCCGAAGACATCAATCCCTGGTCGAATCATCGTGCCGTCGATACCGAAAAAGTGTTCTCCGAGTTCGGCATCGAACCCATCGGTTCCCTCGTGGACAAAATCCCCGACCCCCCGGCCTTTTTCCGCCGCGGCATCGTGGTGGGGCACCGGGACTACGACCGCATCGTCGACGCCATGGTCCATCACACCCCCTTCCACGTCCTCTCGGGCTTCATGCCCTCAGGCCACCCCCACCTCGGCCACCTGCTGGTCATGCAGGAGATCGTCTGGCACGTGCGGCGGGGGGGCTGCGGCTACGTGGCGATCGCCGACCGGGAGGCGCATGCGGTGCGCAATATCTCGTGGGAGAAGTGCCGGGAGCATGCCGCCGAGTACCTGCGGTGCCTCTACGCCCTCGGCTTTGAGGGCACCACCTATGCCCAGAGCACCAACGACGTGCTCAAGGATCTCGCCTTCGAGGCCGCGACCAGGGTGAACTTCTCCGATCTCTCCGCCATTTACGGTTTTTCGCAGGAGACCGGGCTCGCCCACGCCATGAGCGTCATCACGCAGGTCGCCGACATCCTCTACCCCCAGGTGGACGCAGGGCCCGCCCCGACCATCGTGCCGGTGGGCATCGACCAGGACCCCCACATCAGGCTGACCCGGGACGTCGCCCACAAGATGCGGATGTTTACGGTCGAGCAGCGCGAGGGCTACGTGAGCGTGCGGTCGAAAAACGCCCCGCCGGAAGCGCTCGACGCGATCCACCGCACCTATCCGGGCTCGAAGAAGTACGAGGGGCACGTGGATATCAGGGAGGCTGCCCTCGACGCGGTCAAGGACCGCATCCGGTGCATCGAGCGCGAGTTCGGGGGCTACGGGTTCGTCACGCCCTCGTCGACCTATCATACCTTCATGCCCGGGCTGCAGGGGGGCAAGATGTCGAGCAGCATCCCCGAGAGCTCGTTCGGCTTTTATGAACCCGAAAAGGACATCAAAAAGAAGGTGATGAGCGCCCTGACCGGCGGCCGCGTCAGTCTCGAGGAGCAAAAGCGGCTCGGGGGCGAGCCCGACCAGTGCCCGGTCTTTCTGCTGAATCTCTTTTTTTTGGTGGACGACGATGCCGAGCTCGAGGAGATCCGGCGCGCCTGCCTCGCCGGCGACCTGATGTGCGGCGCATGTAAAAAAGAGACGTTCGAGCGTGTCAAAGAATTTTTGCACGAATTCCATGAAAAAATGGATGAAGTGGAGCATCTCGTGGAGGTATGAAGGGTGGGAAAGCAAAATACGCAGACGCTGACACAGACACTCACGTTCAATGAAAAACGGCTGTTAATAGCACTGAATACCAAAAAAGAGGCCGGGCCGGGCCAGCTGGCAGAGGAACTGGCGACCATGGAGGAGGCGGTGATCCAGTACGCCCTCTCGTGCGCCGGCAAAGGCCTCGCGGCGGTGGACCGCGCGGTCGCGGTGGCATACCGCCGCACCCCGGAGGGGGAGACCTATGCCCGCGAGGGGCTCCCCGAGCGCCAGCTGCTCGATTCCTTCGAGAGGCGCATCCCCATGAAGGAGCTGCAACAGCACCCCCTCGCCCGCATCGGGATCGGGTGGATGCGCAAAAAAGGCTGGGTCGCCATCAGGGAGGGAGTCGTGGAAAAGACCGGCGGCGCCCCGCCGGGCGAGGACGAGGCGGCCCTGCAGGACCTTACGGCAAGCGAGAAAGGCCTCGGAATGCTCCTCAAGCGGGGGCTCGTCGCCGAGGAGGAGTCGGTCGCCCACACCATCCGCATCACCCCCGCCGGCGAGGCGCTGGTGGCCGCCGGGCTCGATCTTTCCGAGGAGGTGGGCACGCTCACCCGCGAGCAGCTCCTCTCCGGCGAGTGGAAGAACCTCAAACTGCGCCGCTACAGTGTCGCCACCCTTCCCCGAAAGGTGTTTCCCGGCAAGATCCATCCCTACCAGCAGCTGCTCGGCGAGATGCGCAGGATCCTCCTGAACATGGGGTTTGCAGAGATCTACGGCGATGTGGTGCAGAGCTCCTTCTGGAACTTCGACGCCCTCTTCCAGCCGCAGGACCACCCGGCGCGGGAGATGCAGGACACCTTCTTCATCGACGTGCGCCGCGCGTGCCCGGAAGGCTGGGAGACGGTACGGGACATGCACGAGGCAGGGGGCGAGACCTCCTCGACCGGCTGGGGCGGCGCCTGGAGCCGCGACATAGCGGAAGGCTGCGTGCTCCGCACCCATACCACGGGGCTCACCATCAAGTACCTCCACGACAACCCCGAACCGCCCGTGAAGGCCTTCTCCATCGGCAGGGCCTACCGGCGCGAGGCGATCGACCCCACCCACACGCCCGAGTTCGAGCAGCTGGAGGGCGTGGTCATGGACGAGGGGGTCACCTTCCGCCACCTCCTCGGGTTCCTGCGGGAGTTCTACCGGCAGATGGGATTCGAGGACGTACGGTTCCGCCCCGGCTACTTCCCCTACACCGAGCCGAGCGTGGAGCCCGAGGTCTGGGTGGACGGGCTCGGCTGGGTGGAGCTCGGCGGCGCCGGGGTCTTCCGCGAGGAGGTCACCGCGGCGAACGGGCTTGCGTGCCCGGTGCTGGCGTGGGGGCTCGGGATCTCGCGGCTCGCCATGCTCAGGATGAACTTAAAAGACCTGCGCCTGCTCTACCGCAGCGACGTCGACTGGGTGCGCGAATACCCGCTCAGCCGCGCGCAGGCGACCGGAGGGCGGTGAAGAGCATGCCCATCATCACCCTTCCCTACGCGTACCTGGAAACGCTGGTGGGCACCGACCGCGAGACCATCCTTGCCCGGATCCCGATGTTCGGGGCGGACATCGAGCGGATCGAGGAGGACCACGTTGACGTCGAATTTTTCGCCAACCGCCCGGACCTTTACTCCACCGAGGGCGTCGCCCGGGCACTGCGCGGGTTCCTGGACATCGAGACGGATCTACCCGTCTACGAGGTCGCCCCGTCCGCAATCGAATTTTCCGTGGACCCGGGCCTTGCGGGGATACGGCCCTATCTCGGCTCCGCGGTGATCCGCAACGTGCACCTCGACGAGGACTCCATCGTCAGCCTCATGGGGCTGCAGGAGGCGCTGCACTGGGCGGTAGGCAGGGGGAGAAAGAAGGTGGCCATCGGGATCCACGACCTCGCCCGCATCGCCCCGCCGTTCCGCTATATCGCCGCCGACCCGAAAACCTCCTTCGTCCCGCTGGATTTCGACCGGGAGATGACCATGACGGAGATCCTCGCCGACCACCCCAAGGGGCGGGACTACGCCCATATCGTCGAGCCCTATCCCCGCTACCCCCTGATCGTGGATGCGCACGACCGGGCGCTCTCCTTTCCTCCCATCATCAACGGCGAACTGACCCGGGTGACCGAAGCGACCACCGACATCCTGCTCGACACCACCGGCACCGACCGGCGGGCGGTGATGACCGCGGTCAACATCATCTGCACCGCGTTTGCCGAAACGGGGGCGACCATCGAGAGCGTGCACGTCGACGGCGAGCAGATGCCCTCGCTTGCGCCGTCCGAGCGCACCGTGAGCGTCGCCGAGTGCCGCAGGCTGCTGGGCATCGACCTTGCCGCGGCCGACCTCGCCGCACTCCTGCAGAGGATGCGGATCGGCGCGGTTCCCGACGGCACCGACCGTGTGCGCATCCGGATCCCCTGCTACCGGGCGGACATCATGCACGACTGGGACGTGTTCGAGGACGCGGCGATCGCGTACGGCTACGATGCGATCGAGCCTGCGCTCCCCCGCACCTTCACCATCGGAAGAGAGCACCCCGTCTCCCGCTGCATGGACCTCGTCCGCACCCTCATGGTGGGACTCGGGTTCCAGGAGATGATGCCCTTCACGCTCACCAATGAGCGCGTCCTCTTTGCCAACATGCGGCGTGATGCGGACCCGGCGACCTTGCGGCTGATGCGCCCCATCTCCGAGGAGCAGACCGTGGTCCGGACGACGATCCTGCCGATGCTCGCCGAGATCCTCCAGCTCAACGTGCACCGTGAGCTCCCCATGCGCCTGTTCGCCGTGGGCGACGTGGTGCAGCACGCCACAACACACCAGCACGCGGCCGCGGTGTCCATGCACCCGGAGGCCGATTTCAGCGAGATCTACGCTGCCGCCGACGTGCTCTGCAGGGAGCTCGGGCTCGCCTCGACAATTGCGGAATCCGACGACCCCGCCTTTATTCCGGGAAGAAGAGGGGATATTCTGGTGGGCGACGCCAGGTTTGGCGTCTTCGGGGAACTGCATCCCGGGGTGCTCGGCGCCTTCGAGCTCGACCAGCCCACCGCCGCGCTCGAGCTCGACCTCAGAGCCGTACTGCAATCCCCTTCGCGGCGAGATACTCCTTGACCTCTCGGACGGTAAACTCGCCGAAATGGAAGACGCTTGCCGCGAGGCAGGCATCCGCCTTCCCTGCCTCGAACCCCTCGTAGAAGTGTTCGAGCGTGCCCACGCCGCCGCTTGCGATCACCGGGATCCCGACCGCCGCAGAGACGGCGGCGGTGATGGGGATGTCAAAGCCGTCCTTCGTCCCGTCGGTCTCCATGCTGGTGAGCAGGATCTCCCCCGCCCCGCGGCGCTCGACGTCTCGGGCCCACCGGATGGCATCGATGCCGGCAGGCTCGCTGCCGCCAAAGATCACCACCTCGTACCAGCAGGTCCGGCCGTCGGGCAGCGCGACGGGCGTGACATCCTCCCGCATGGTGAAATTGCGCCGCACGTCGATGGCGACGGTGATGCACTGCGTCCCGAATTTCTCCGCACCGCGGCTGATCAGCTCGGGATCCTTGACCGCGCTGGTGTTGATGCTCACCTTGTCGGCACCGGCGCGGAGGAGCTGCTGCATATCGTCGAGCGAGCGGATCCCGCCGCCCACCGTCAGCGGCAGGAAGAGCTGGTCGGCGGCGCGCTGGATGACGTCGAGGATCGCCCCCCGCTTCTCCTTCGAGGCGGTGATGTCAAGGAAGACGACCTCGTCGGCCCCTTGCTCGTTGTAGCGCTGGGCGAGCTCCACCGGGTCGCCGGCATCGCGCAGGTCGACGAAGTGCGTTCCCTTGACCACCCTGCCGTCCTTGAGGTCGAGGCAGGGGATAATGCGTTTCGTGAGTGTCATGGTCCCATGCTCCATGGGAAACGCACCCACATCAGCATTGCGATACGGCCGGAGAAAATGGCAAAAGACTACTAGTATTCCCGTGCAATAGACTGTGCATTCGAAAATCCCCCATGTATACAACAAGCAGAGGTGAATTTTTTCGTGAAATCAGGCGAATTGAAGATGCGGTGGGCGCGGCAGTACATGCCGGTGCTTGCTGAAATCCGCCGCACGTTCCAGGAGGAGCGGCCGCTTTCGGGGCTGACGGTGGGCATGGCCCTGCACGTGGAGGCCAAGACCGCCGTGCTCGCCGAGACGCTCGCCGCCGCAGGTGCCGAGGTGCACATCACCGGGTGCAACCCGCTCAGCACGCAGGACGACGTGGCGGAGGCGCTCGGCGAGGTGCCTGGCGTCACCTGCTACGCGAAACGGGGCGTGGGCGTGGAGGAGTACTACGCGGCCATCGACCGGGTGCTCGACGCTGCGCCGTCCATCACCATCGACGACGGCATGGACCTCATCCACCGCCTCCACACCACGCGGCGGGAACAGCTCGATGCCGTTATCGGGGGTTGCGAGGAGACCACCACCGGGATCCACCGCCTCAGGGCGATGGCGAAGGAGGGCGAGCTGCGCTTCCCGGTGATCGCGGTCAACGACACCCCCATGAAACGCTTCTTCGACAACGTCCATGGCACCGGGGAGAGCGCCCTGACCGCGGTGATGGCGACCACCAATGCCCTCATCGCAGGCAAACACCTCGTGGTGGCGGGCTACGGCTATTGCGGCAACGGCCTTGCGAAGAAGGCCCACGGGCTCGGGGCGCGGGTGATCGTGACCGAGGTCGATGCCCGCCGGGCGCTCCAGGCGCACATGGACGGCTACGAGGTGATGAGCATGGACGAGGCCGCGGCTCGCGGCGACCTCTTCATCACCACCACCGGCAACACCACGGTCATCGGCGGCCGCCACTTCCCGAAGATGAAACACGGCGCGATCCTCGCGAACGCGGGCCATTTCAACGTGGAGATCGACATCGACTGGCTGGAGCAGCACGCCGAGGCGACCGAGGACCGCGACGGCATCCGTACCTATTGTATCGGGGGAAAGGCGATCCACGTGCTCGCCGAGGGGAGGCTCGTCAACCTCGCCACCCCCAAGGGGATGGGCCACCCCATCGAGGTCATGGACCTCTCGTTCGCCCTGCAGGCCCTCTGCACCGCCCATATCGCCCGCCACGGCAGCGACCTCGAGGGGGGCGTCTACGAGGTGCCCGCCGACATCGACGAGCAGGTCGCCACCCTTAAACTCGGATCCCTTGGCATCACCATCGACGTGCTCACCGACGAACAGCTACACTACATGAGCAGCTGGGATATCGGCACCTGATATCCGCTCACTTTTTTTGGGCGGCCCTGGCGTCCGCAAACAGGTATTCCTGGGCATATCCCGCGTACTCCCCGAAATACTCCCGTGCAAACCCGGCGATCGCGTCGTACTCACGGCAGCTGACCCCCCGGTCGGGCCCCCCGCACGGGAGGTAGTGCTCCCGCATCACCCTGCGTATCCAGACATCCACCGGAAAGGACTCGAATTTCTGGAAGGCGAAGAGGAGGATGCAGTCGGCCACTTTCCGGCCAACGCCCCGGAATGCCATCAGGTCGCGGCGCGCCTCCTCGAACGAACACGCCCCGATGCGCTCCGCCCACCCCGGGTCTCCGCACACCCGTTGCGCCGCATCGAGGACATACCCTGCCCGGTACCCGAGGGAGCAGCGCCGGAGGTCCGCGAGCTCCCGCAGTGCGAGCACCTCGGGAGGAGGAAAGGCATACTGCGTCCCCCACGCGGACGGGAGCGGCGCACCGAAGCAGCGGGCCATATTCTCGATCATGCACCGGATAAAGGGGATGCTGGCGTTCTGGGCGCAGATATACGATACCAGGCACTCTCCCACGGGTCCTGCCGGACGAGCCGCAGGCCGCGATGCCGCACGATGGCGGCGTGGATGACGGGATCGCGGTCGATGGCGGCGAGGATGGCGGGGAGGTCGAGGTCGAGCTGGAAGTAGCGCTCGATCCGCTGCGCACCGGCGCCTGCGAACCGGAGGAGGGATCCCTCCTGCCGTGCGCAGATCACCGCGTCGCCGACCACGCCCACCCACGCCCCGTCACGCCGGTGCCACCGGAAGAGCTGCCCGCAGTCGAGTGTGCAGTCGAGATCGAACGGGCGGGCATCGGAGAGGAGGATCGCCGGCATCGGCGGATCACCGCTCCTTCTCGATGAGGCCGAACGAGGAGAGCACCTCGATAACGTCACCGTCGGGCCTGAGCACCTCCGCCTCGCCCGCGAAATGGTAGGAGACCCACCTGACCTGGTCCCCCTCGATCCGGTTGTAGAAGTAGCATGCCCGGGCGGGGACCTCCGGCACCTCCATGATCCGGAGCAGCGGAAGGATCTCCACCGGTTTCTTCTGGCCCTTGCTCAGGAGATAGAGTTTGCGGGCGTCCATCGGGACCACCGTCGCCACCTTCACCCGCCGGAAGGTCATGCGGGAACCCGTGAGCGACTGCGCATCGTAGGAGAAGATCCCCTCGTGATAACTGCTCGTCTCAGGGGCGATCAGCTGCACCGCCTCGAAGCGGTCGCCGATGATCCCGCGGCCGCGCTGCAGGCACTCCTCCAGCGCTTTCCGGCGCCTCGCCTCCTCGCCGGGCCCGACCGTGCCCCCGTGGCCCTTCCAGAGGTTGCGCAGGTCCGCCGCCTCGTCGAGCACCGCGAAGAGGCGTTTGCTCGTGATCATGTCGAGGAACGCGGGGTCCGGGTTGCCGAACTGCGCGAGGCAGAGGTCGCGGGTTGTGGTGCGGCTCAGCAGGCTCCGCGTGTGGTGGGCGAGGCGCCGGCCCAGCACGTTCCATGCCCGGAAGGTCGCATATCGGTACGAGTCCCTGAAATAAGGGTTATCCTCGAGGAGATCCACGCCCCGCTCCACGCACAGCGGCCCGAGCGCCGAGAGCATCAGGAGAGCGACGAACTCGCCCAGCGCCTCGAAGAAGTTGAAGAGGTGGTCGACGCAGCGGTCGTCGCTGGTCTCCGCCCGGTAGGCCCAGAGGATCGAGGCGATGGGAAACGGCAGCGACTCCATCCACCGCTCGAAATCGTCCTCGCCGACCCACCCGGCGATCTCCTTGCCGATCGGTTCCGCGGCGAACGGGTGCGTCCAGAGCTCCCGCTCGAGGGCATCGAGCCGTGTCCGGGCCTCCTGCAGCGAGGCGGCAACCTCGAGCACCGCCTCCTGCACGTCCGCCGGGGGGAGGGGGAACGGCGCGTCGGCAAGCGCCTCCAGCACGCCCTGCCGCGCCGCGGCCATTGCGTAGAGCCGCAGCAGGTCGCTGCCGAGAGCTGTTTCGAAGAACCGGGCAACGTAGGCGGCGGAAACAGCGGGGTCGAGCACCACCTGCACGTACACGTCCGGCGCCTCGGCGCCCGCAACCGATCGCACCACGGGATGCGCGGCGGTACGGGGGAGGTACACCGCATTGTCCCGGGGAGGAAACCCGGTATCCGGCGCGAAGATCCGCATCTCGCGGGCGATGGCGCGAAGGGGCACCATCGCGAACCCGCCGTCGCGGCCACGCTCCTCGATTGCCCGGTGCAGGATCACCTCCCGCACCCCCCGGTCGGCCGGGGCGTCGAGGAGGACGCCCAGTTCCGGGGCCTTGCCGGCCCGCCGGAGCTGGATGTTTTTGGCAAGGATGTCCTGCGAGCTCTGGTCGGGACCGAGTTCCCCGACGAGGAGGCGGTCCGCGGGAGTCGTTCTGGCGATGATCAGCAGCCCTCCCGGAACGGCCAGGAGGGAATCGACGTGCAGGTGCACGCGGCCAAAACGGTCGGCGATGGCACGGATCCCGGCATCCTCCTCGAACATCACGAACGCCGCCCCCTCCTCGCGCATACGGGAGGCGACGGCGCCGAGCACGTCCCCGGCCGCGGGGTCGTGCGGGGCGAAGCAGGTGGCGATGAGGTCGAATTGCTCATCGGTCGCCTCGAGATAGCGCACCGGGTCCGACGCCACCCACTCGACCCCCGCGCCGGGGTTCAGGAGGGGGGCGAGCCGACACTCCTCGGGCTCACCACAGATGGCGACCGCACGCGGTGCCTGGAGTTTGCGGGCGAGGGGGGCCGCGACCGAGCCGAGCCCGGCCTGCGGGTCGAGGAGCGAGGCATGGGGATACTCCTTTCCGGCAAGCGCCAGAAACGACACGATCCAGTCGGGGCATACGGCATACCGCCGCTCGCCGGTCCGTTCCGCAAAGACCCGCAGCTCCTCGAGGTCGAGCGGGAGCCCCGCCTCCCCCGCCGCTGCAATAAGGCTGCGGATCGACGAGCCCCGCCCGTGCTTGCGTACGTCCTCGTAGATTCTGGCCAGTTCCCTGTAGTGCTCCTGCACGAAACCCACCGTACTCCGCCCTGATCAGTACCATCGGTATGGGCCTGCATCACGGATAAATCCAGGGGCAGAAAATACACCATATCACATCCCTTTTTGCAAACACCCCCGGGTTTCGCCCCGCAAAGGGCCATGCTTTTTATCAGAGGACACCGATACCCCCTCCCATGGACCTCTTCCTCCAGATCCTCCTCCTGCTCGCCACGGCAAAACTCTTCGGGGAGCTTCTGGAGCGGCGCGGGTACCCCTCGCTGGTCGGGGAGATCGCCGCCGGGATCGTGCTGGGACCCTCGCTGCTTGCCGTCGTCGTCCCGAATCCCACGCTGGAGCTCTTCTCGGACATCGGCGTGGTCGCCCTGCTGTTTTTGAGCGGGGCGGAGATGAACCCGCATGCATTCCTCGAACGGAAAACCATCGGCGCCGCGACCGCGATCATGGGGGTTGCGGTCCCCTTTGCCGGGGGCATGCTCCTGGGCGTGCTGCTCGGCCTCCCGTACCCGGAGATGCTGTTTCTCGCCATCGCCCTCTCCATCACCTCGATCGGCGTCTCCATCCGGATCCTCGTCGACCTCAAGCAGCTCACCACCCCTGTCGGCACCACCATCGTCAGCGCCGCTGTCCTCGACGACATCATCGGCGTCTTTCTGCTCGGCGTCCTCTCCGCCGTGACCATGCAGGCCGGGGCACCAGTGCATGCGGTGCTCCTCAGCGTTGCGGGAGGAATCGCCTTTCTCGCCCTCTTCATCGCCATCGGCCCCCGTCTCCTCCGCGGGTTCTTCGATCGTGCACGGAAGACCGAGACCCACGAGATGGTCTACTCGGTGGCGATCCTGCTGGCGCTGGGCAGTGCGTTTCTCTCCCATTTCGCAGGGATGCACTATGCAATCGGCGCCTTTCTCGCCGGGCTGATGCTGGGGGAGGGGATCCGGCGCGACCGCGTCCTCTTCGACAGCCTGATGGACTTCGGGTTCGGCTTCTTCGTCACGTTTTTTTTCGCGTCGATCGGCCTGCTCTTCAGTTTCAGTGCGGCGACCTTGCTCTTCCCGGTTCTCCTGCCCGTCATCCTCGTTGCGGTGGCAGCCAAGATCCTGGGCGGGTTTCTGGGCTCCGTTTTCTTCATCACCCGCCGCGAGGCACTTCTCGTCGGGATCGGGATGACCCCGCGGGGAGGCATCGAACTGGTCATCGCCAGCGTCGCCCTGACCGCCGGGCTGATCGGCACCGAGCTCTTCTCGGCGGTGACGGTGATGGTGATCGTGACCATCCTCGCCGCCCCCCTCCTCATGCAAAGGGGATTCTCCACCATACCAGGGGCCGATACGGGCGATTAAAGTGCATCGTGCCGGATGAGGAACGCAATGACGTCGCACATCTCCACGATCCCCACCGCGAGCCCCTCGTCGTCGACCACGATCACGTCAGGGTGGCGGAACTTCTCCATGGCGATCATTGCCTGGGCGACCGAGGCGTCCCGCGGCACGGTGATATGCTCGCGGGACATCACCTCGCCCGCTGATTTTGCCCCGCTCTTGATGATGCACTCGAGGCAGCCCATCTTCCTGCGGCTCCGCACCCCCACGCCGGGAGCGATGGCGGAAAGAAGGTCAAGTTCGGTGACGATCCCCTGGAATTTCCCCGTCTCGTCGCAGACGATGATGTCCTTGCACCCCCGCCGCGCAAACGATTGAAAAATCCCGCCGATGGGCGCATCCGGGTGCACGCTCGTAAACTCGGCATGCATGATGTCCACGACGGGAATGCCCTCGAGTTCCAGCGCTTCCATAATTTCGATCTCCTCTGCTCGCGGAAGCTATTTCATAGTTTCCTGCCGGTGCCACCATTGATCGCAGGAGTGGTTTCGGGCTGCATGCGGCAGCGGTGAGCGGTGTGCTCAGGCGTTCCCGTCGATCACGCTGCGCAGGGTGCGGAAATCCTCGAGGAGGACGTCCTTCTTGTTCGGGTCGTAGATGGCCGCCGCAGGGTGGTAGACGGGGATGAGGGCGAGATCCCCGACGCGGTGGACCGTGCCCCGCTCCTCCCCGATGGAGCCCGCCTCCACACCGGAGCGCCGGAACATGGCCTGCATGGCAAACCGGCCAAGGGTCACGACCACCGCCGGGGCGATGAGGTCAAGCTGCCGGTCGAGGTAGCCGCTGCATGCTTCGATCTCGCCGGCGGCGGGGTCGCGGTTGCCCGGGGGGCGGCACTTGACGATGTTGGTGATGTACACGTCACCCCTCGCAAGGCCGATCGAGGCGAGGAGCTCATCGAGGATCGCCCCCGCACGCCCCACGAAGGGGCGGCCCTGCCGGTCTTCGTTTTTACCCGGGGCCTCACCGATGAAGAGCACACGGGCATCCTCCGGCCCTTCGCCCGGCACCGCATGCGTCCGTGAGGCCGACAGCGGGCATTTCGTGCACTGCCGGACCTCCCGTTTCAGCTGTTCCATCTCACTCTCGTTCATCGCTCTGGTGTGTGGGGCAGAAATAGGTCCTGCGCCCGGATATGGTAATCGTTTCCAGCGGCGTGCCGTCCAGGGGGCAGACGCCGCCCTCGTGGCGATGGGGAAGGAGATAGGACCCGGGGAAGTCCTCACACCGCCTTTTTGCGGCAATCGCCGTGTGCAGGACGTCTCCCATCACCGCATGCAGCGTCCCCAGCGTCTCCTCGTCCAGGGTGTTCACCGGCGTTTTCGGGTGCACCCCCGCCCGGAAGAGGATCTCGTCTGCATAGATATTCCCGATGCCGGCAAGAACCTTCTGGTTCATGAGGGTCGCCTTCGCACCCCCCCGCCGCTCGCCGAGCCTTACTGCGAACTCCTCCCGGCCGATGGAGAGGGCGTCGGGCCCGAGCCCCTTCGCCTCCGCAAACGCCTCCGGGCTCATCGCCAGTGCCACGTGCCCGAACTTCCGCTGGTTGACGAACGCCAGAAAATAGCCGTTTTCGAACCCGATGAGGAAGCGGTCGTGCTTCGGGTCGTCCCCGATATCCTTGAAGTAGGAAAGCCTGCCCGTCATCCCGAAGTGCATGACCAGCCACCCCCCTTCGCCCCCCTCGATAGCCGCAAACACGTACTTGCCGTGCCGCCTCGCGGACTGAAACGCACGGCCCGCGAGCACCGATCGCAGCCGTCGCTCGGTGACCCCCTCGAGGATACGCGGGGCCCTGACCTCGACCCTCGCGATCGTCTTGTGCAGCGCGGTGGCGGTCAGGTAGATCCGGTAATATTCAACATCGGGCAATTCGGGCATGGAATCACCGGTGTCTTCTTATGCCGTGCTTTGATGATGGCTTGTGCGCCGTGGCGGTGCCCGGCCCCGATGCGCGGATGGTGGGTGCACCAGGTGTGGATGCACCCGACCGCGCCTCCCAAAAAAGTATGCTGGATTAAATTGTTCGTGGTTTTGGCATTGTTCTGTGGGCTGTGGAGCCTGCACTCTTCGCTTCGTACCCCCTATTTCGGAGTCAAAAAAGGACTCCGGGGAGGGAAATATCATTCCCGGCATATAATGGTTTGCCACTCGCTTGCCGGATCCACCCGCCCCGGCGGGGATCACCGGAACGCTTCCAGCGTCTGCTGCCCGGGCATGAGGTCCTCCCCGACCATCCGGCCCCGGAGGGTGTTTCGCTTCGAGCGGTAGAGGCGGGTGCCGTAGTAGGCCCGGTCGGCCTCCTGGAAGACCTGCAGCAGCACCGGGTCGGCTTCCATCGCCAGCAGGAGCACCGTCGTCCCCTCCTCGTGGGCCCTGTCCCGGCAGGCGAACACGAACCGCTCCACAAAGGCCGGGCCGTCCCCGAACAGGGCGGGGTCATGCTCGATGCAGAGGCAGGCGCGGTCCGCCTCCTCGATCAAGGCGAGCAGGTGGCGGCCGTCCTTTGCATGCCGGAAGGTGGCCTGGTGGTGCACCGAAATCAGCCGGGAGAAAATCCCCACCTCCTCCCCGGCAAGGTAGCGGACCGGCGGCGTGTTCCTGCGGAATGCCAGCGTCGCCGCAGCGAGGATCTGGTCCAGCGGGGCGATGAGCAGGGTGAAGGAGGCCCGTTCGGTGATGTAGGCGAAAGGAATGGACGCGTGCATGGGAGGGGAAGGTGGGCAGGTGGGGAGAAAAGCGTGGTGAGTGTGGGGGGCGTAAGTGAAGGGCCGGTCCCGCCCTCCCGCACAACCCTTATGAGAGATCGCTCCTCAATCGCAGTCTGGTATCCCCGCGCCTCGCACCCCCCCGAAGTGATTGCACCGCTTCCCCGGTTTCACCGATGTGGGGGAATGGAGGCAGGAAAGGGGGACGAAGAGAGGGAGCCCAGCCATGACAAAACATCTCAAAGAATACGCAAAAAAGCGGGACTTTGCACAGACGCCCGAGCCGGGGGATGAAGAGGCCGGTGCACGATCCGGCGGCACCCCGGTCTTCGTCATCCAGAAGCACAAAGCCAGCACGCTTCATTACGATTTCAGGCTCGAGGTGGGGGGCGTGCTCACATCGTGGGCGGTCCCGAAGGGGCCCTCGCTGGATTCCCGGCACAAACGGCTCGCCGTGCCCACCGAGGACCACCCGCTCGCCTACGCTGATTTCGAGGGGGTTATCCCCGAAGGCGAGTACGGCGCCGGAACGGTGATCGTCTGGGACCGGGGAACGTACCGGAACCTGCGTGCGGAGAAAGAGGACGACGGCGCGTCCATGGAGGAGGCCCTTGAGGAGGGGAAGGTGGAGGTCTGGCTGGAAGGCGAGAAGGTGCGGGGCGGGTTCGCCCTCATCAGGACCGGCACGGGCGAGGACGCCCGTTGGCTGCTCATCAAGCTGCGCGACGGGGAGGCCGACGCCCGCCGCGATCCGGTGACGACAGAACCCGATTCGGTGCTCTCCGGCCGGAGCATCGAGGCGGTGCAGGAAGAGGAGGGCTGAAACGGTACCGGAAGGAGGGGAGGCCCGGGGTGATGGAGGAAGCAGAGGGACGACGCGAGGATCCTTTGCCGGGGTGAGATGAGATGCATATCACCATTCTCGGGACTCGCGGCGAGATCGAACAGTCCGCACCCTCCCACGCGAAGCATTCGGGAGTGCTCGTCGACGAGACCCTCCTCTTCGACCTGGGGGAGCGCGACTACCTCGACCTCGGGGCCAAGATCGCCTTCATCACCCACCTCCACCCGGACCACGCGTTCTTTGTCACCGATCCCGCTGCAATCGACATCCCCCTCTACGCCCCGGAGGAGGCCGACGGCGATGTTCAGATCACGGTGATCGAGGAACCGGTCACCCTCGGCCCCTACACGGTCACGCCGATTCCCACCCACCACAGCGTCAAGGTACAGTCAACCGCCTACTGCATCGAGAAGGGAGAGGAAAAGGTACTCTACACCGGCGATATGATCTGGATCAACAAGGAGTACCACCACCTCCTCGAGGGCTGCCGGCTGGTGATCACGGACGGGAGTCTGGTGCGCAAAGGGGGCAGGGTGATGCGGGATACGGAGACCGGCAAGATCTACGGCCACGCAGGCATCCATGACCTGATCGACCTCTTCGCCCCCTTTACCGAGCATATCCTGTTTTTGCATTTCGGAAGCTGGTTTTTCAAGGACGTGGAGGCATCGGCCGAACGCCTGCGGGCCCTCGGGGAGGCAAAGGGCGTCTCCGTCATCGTCGGCCGCGACGGGATGGCAATCGAGACCGGGTCGCTGTGATCCGTGATCTTTGCCGAGGAGATCTTTGTCATTCCTCTCTCCCGGGCCGGTGCGGACTCACTCCACGATGAAATCCCCTGTCATCTGTTGCGGGTGAACGTCGCAGCGGAAGAAGTATATACCGGGCTCCCCGGGCGCAGTGAAGGTGTAGGTCATCTGCGCCGGGCCGGAGAAGATCTCTCCCACGAAGACGGGATTGTCTGCAGACACGGTCTCGTAGACGGCGAGGTTGTGGGGCACCGAGTCCCGGTTGTCGAAGCTCACCGTCACCTCCGCTCCCGAAGGCACCGTGAGGGTGCCGGTATCGAATGCGACGTTCTCGGCGACGAGATCGATGGTCACGCTCTGGCCTCCACCATTCGTGGGGGAGGGCGTCGCGGTCTCAGTCACCGGTGCAGAGGTTTCTGTCGGGGCCGGTGTGTCCGTCACCGCCACGGTCGGGGACGCGGTCGCCGGTGCCGCCGTCATCGTCGGGGAAGCAGCGGGCGTGGTGAGGTTGCCTTCGGGAGAAGCGCACCCCGCGACGAGCATGCAGGCGCCCGTTGCGAGGAGTGCCATGAGAAGAATGCCTCTCGGTCTCATGCAGAGACCCGGTACCTGCATAGTATATAGCAATTACGCGGATCTCCCCTCGTACCGGTGCCGCGAACACGCCTCCCTTTTCGATCGCCTGGCATACGAAAATGCGCCCGCCTTCGCAGCTACCGATCCGGCATGAGGTGCCCGCCCGGGAGCCTTGCAGGATCTTCCCGTGACTGAAGAACGGTTGTATGAGGGAGGGGTGATCGATACCCTTTTTATGCTCCTCGCACATTGCATCGACGCGCGCTCCCGTATCCCGCATCCTGCCGCCGGGAGACGGAGACCAATGCCGGGAATGATGAACCATGCGGAAAAAAACCATCCACGATATCGATGTGCGCTCGAGACGGGTGCTGGTCCGGGTCGATTATAATGTGCCGCTGGATGGCGGCGGCGCCATTGCCGACGATACCCGGATACGGGCGACCCTGCCGACGATACGCTACCTGCAGGAGCAGGGCGCACGGATACTGCTCTGCTCCCACCTCGGCCGCCCCGGCGGCAGGGTGGCAGAAGACCTGCGGCTTGCGCCGGTCGCCCGGCGCCTCGCCGAACTGCTCGATCACCCGGTGCGAGCGCTCACCGACTGCATCGGGCCCGAGGTGGAGGACGCGGCCCTGGAGATGGAGAAAGGAGAGATCGTCCTGCTGGAGAACCTTCGGTTTCACCCCGAAGAGAAGGCAAACGATCCGGCATTCGCCCAGCAGCTCGCGCGTCCCGCGGAGATCTTCGTCAACGACGCCTTCGGCGCCTGCCACCGGGCGCATGCCTCGGTGGTGGGCGTCCCGCGGCACCTGCCGGCGGTTGCGGGCATGCTACTGCACAGGGAGATCGACGTCTTTGCACGCGTGCTGCAGGATCCCGGGAGGCCGTTTGCCATGGTGAGCGGCGGCGCCAAGGTGAGCGATAAGCTCGGTGTCCTCGACAACATCATCACCACCGTGGACGTGCTGCTCATCGGGGGCGGCATGGCAGCCACCTTCCTCACATCCCGAGGATGCGCCGTCGGGGCCTCGGCAGTCGAAGACGGCCAGCTGGATTGGGTGCGCCACCTCGAAGCAAAGGCACAATCGCGGTCCGTGAAGCTCCTGCTGCCCCGCGACGTGGTGATCGCGGAATCGCTGGACGCTGACGCACCCACCCGGACCGTGCCGGTCTCCGAGATCCCGGACGGCTGGACTATCGCGGACATCGGGCCGGCGGCAAGAGAGGACTTCGCCCGGGAGATCGCCCGCTGCCGGACGGTCATCTGGAACGGCCCGATGGGCGTCTTCGAGCACCCGCAGTTTGCCGCGGGCACGCGCCGGATCGCCGCTGCACTGGCATCGCTCGACGGCACGGCGGTGGTCGGCGGCGGGTCGACCGCGGAGGCGGTGGCGGCGTTCGGGTGTGCCGACCGGATGAGCCACGTCTCCACGGGCGGCGGGGCCACGCTCACCCTGCTGGCGGGGCAACCGCTTCCCGGCGTGGAGGCCCTCCTGGATGCGGAGGGGTGAGGGGCGGGATCTGCCTCCCGCCAACGCCCGGAGAGACAGAATGAAGAGGGGGGCGTGCCCGGCCCCGTTCACCGGTACTTCTGTACAGCATCGGAGAGGTTGAACTCGGGCTCGAATGCACCGAACAGGTCGAGCTCCTGCTCGATGCTCCGGGTGAGCAGGAAATTGCGCCGCACCGATTCCTTCGCCTCCCGGCCCATCCGGTCGCGAAGGTCGGGGTCGCGGATCAACTGCACGATCCGGTCGGCCGTCTCTTCCACCGACGAGACCAGAAACCCGTTCTCCCCGTCACGGATCTGGTGGCGGATGCCCCCCGCATCGCCCCCGATGACCGGGGTCCCCTTCCACATCGCCTCCGCAACCGTCAGCCCGAAGCCTTCCCGGATCGATTTCTGCACCACGACCGCCGCCCGGCGCTGCAGGGCATTGACCAGCGCGCTGTCCTGCCTGCTGATAATGATGACGCGGTCGTTGCGGTTCTTCAAAAGCGAGCGGTACACCACGGACCCCTCCGGATCGTCGGTCGCCACATTGCCCAGCAAAACAAGCCTGCAGTCCACCTCCTTTTGGGCGCGCTTGAAGGCCTCGATGACGCCTTCAGGGTCTTTCCAGCGGTCGAAGCGGGAGATCTGGACCACGAGCGGGAGATCGGTGGGAATGTCATAGTGCTCGAGGCGCTCCTCGATCTCGTCCTCGGTCAGCTCCTTATTGGTGATGGTGAAGGGGTCGATGCTCGGCATGAAGAAGAGCTGCGGGACGTCCAGGTCCTGCCGGTATTCCCTGCAGCTCAGCACCACGGCGTCGTACCGGCGGATGTAGGGGAGGAGGGCGTTCCAGACCTCGCGGTTCGGCCGGCTCAGGTCGATATGGCACCGCCAGATCCAGGGGGCCTCTTTGCGGTAGTGCGTGACCAGGGGAAGGGGCTGCGGATCGTGCACCATGACGATATCGTGGTCGACATGGTTGCGCAGCGCGTTCTCGCACACGACCTGGCGATAGAGATCCATCTTCCGGTCCGTGAGGTGGATCTCTTCGCCCTGCAGCGCGTTGTGGAACTTCTTGGTGACGCTGAAGAAGTCGGGGGGGCCGTGCACCACCCGCCACCCCGTCCGGATGCCAAGGCTGTTGAGCAGGAGGGTCGTCGAGGAAAGGAACTGGGACACGCCGCCGCCGTAGTAGGTGGAATTGAAATTCACCACGTGGATATCCCGGAGCTTCCGGGCCTTGTCCCGGATACGCCGGACCGTCCCGGCCCCGACATACCGCTCATAGGCTTTAATCCCGACGAGGGGCATCGCGTCCATCGTCGCTTCAGTAGCCCCGAACTCCACCCCGCCTGTTATTGTATCTCCTGCATCCATCGCCTGCTCCCCTCACTCACTGCATCGCTGCCGGACCGCCCCTGCCCGTACCCCGGGCTCTTGCCGTCCCGCATCGCTCTACCCCGACATTCTCTGCACGCATCCTTATAGATTCCGGCAAGATGAACAGCGACGGCCGTCGCCGATACCGGGTCCGACGACCTTCCGGGCCAGGCGGCCGGGGAGACGCGATCACCGGGTCCGGACCCAGAGCGACCGGCCCTGCATCTCGTCGTCGTCAAGGCGGAGATCGGTGCGGATCGGGGCGAGGATGGCGCTCAGTTCCGCATCCCGGGCCACGCCGTTGCAGGGGAGGACGACGTCCATCTCGCCGGCACTGATCATCTCCGCGACCAGCACCTGATCAGCATGGGACCCGGCTGACCCGCCCGGTGATGTGCTGGACGGGAGGAAAAGATCCTGCAGCTGCACGTAGACGCCCGGGCGGATATGCGGGAGGACATACTCGATGATCTCGGAGTACTCCCGGATCCCGGAAACCCCGTAGGTCGCCACCCGGAAGATGTCGCCCTCCTGCAGTGTTGAGAACATTGTCAGATCGAGCGGGTCGCCCCGCTGTGCCCGGGATTTTTCCTCAAACCAGCCGGACGGAAAGGCAAACGCGGGCATTGAGGTTATCTCCGTACCGAGTCGGTGGTCCTGCACCGCTCGCCGGGCGAACCGCGTCGACTCGCCCGATCCGATCTCCAGGTAATGCCCGGGATTGTTGATGCAGAGGAACCCGTACAGGGACAGAGCGTCAAGTACCGGCAGATCGCAGTTTCTCCACGAGGGAGTTTGGGATTGCGCACCCAGGCCTGCCGGATTGGTGGGAATCCTCCGGTAGTCGTCACGGTACGCCAGCAGCAGGCGCAGCACCAGCACGTACCATTGCCGGTTCTGTTCCACGAGAGCGTCGAGCACGAGGTGCGGCTGAATGCCGCCCCGCATGAACGCTTCGGGGATGTCGTATTTGCATACCGGTCGCTGGGACGGAAACAGGCGGCGCATTCCTTCGACAATGTCACCTATCGGGTCGGGCATCGACACCTCCACCCTGTCCTCCAGGATCCACCGGAGGGATTACATGACCATGGGTGTGCGGCCATAAAAGGCTGTGGATATCCGTCGGGTTTCCCCGGCAATCCGGCACCGGACAAGCATTAAGTACTATCCGCCCTTCAGAGGTGCATTACGGCAATGAGCGACGATATACCCCCACATGCGCAGGACATCACGTCGGTTCGAGAATCGATCGACACCTCGTTTGAGGGGCTATCCGGGGAGGAAGCGGACAGGAGGCTCGAGCGCTACGGGAAGAACGTCCTCGAGGAAGAGGAGATCAGCAGGGTTCGCATCTTCATCAAGCAGTTCCAGGACTTCCTGATCTACATCCTGATCGCTGCGGCCATTATCTCGCTGTTCGCTGCGGACTTCAAGGACTTCGTCGTCATCGTCGCGCTGATCCTGGTCAACGGCATTATCGGCTTCTGGCAGGAGCTGAAGGCGGAGACCTCGATCCGCGCCTTAAAAGAGCTCACCGAGAGCACGGTCTCGGTGATCAGGGACGGGGAGAAAACCCGGGTACCGTCCCCGGTGATCGTGCCCGGCGACGTCGTCTTCCTTGCCGAAGGGGATATGGTCACCGCGGATATCCGCCTCTTCGAGAGCGCCGGGCTGGCGGTCAACGAGGCGACACTGACCGGGGAGTCGGTTCCGGTCTCCAAAGACCACACGGCGGTCCTCGACCCGGAGACCCCGCTCTACGACCTGTCCAACACCATTCTCTCGGGGACCGCCGTGGTGCGGGGGTCCGGAAAGGGGTTCGTCGTGCGCACCGGACAGGAGACCTCCCTGTCCGGGATCGCGCAGAGGGCGCAGGAAGCCTCCCCGCAAAGCCCGTTTACCCGTGCGATCCGGCACTTTTCGATGCGCTACGCCGTTCTGCTGATCATGCTGCTTGTGCTGGTCGGGACGGTGGCATACCTGCAGGGGCGAGACCTGATCAGCATCGCATATCTGCTGGTCGCCCAGCTGGTCTCCGCAGTGCCGGCGGGCCTGCCGCTGGTGGTCACGCTCGTGATGGTGGTCGGCGCCCTTGCCCTGAGCAGGAAGCAGACCCTGACCCGGCACCTCCCCTCGGTGGAGACGCTCGGGAGCGCCACGGTGATCGCTTCGGACAAGACCGGGACGATCACCGAAGGGCGGCTGGCGGTGGTGGACGACCACGCCCTGGATGCCCGGAGCCTCACGCTGGCGGCAGCACTCTGCAACGATGCGGCCGATGATGCCGGCGACCCGATCGACGTCGCCCTCTCGCGGTGGGTCGGGGACACCGAAGCACTCCGAGAGCGGCATCCCCGTACCTGGACCTTCCCCTTCGACACCGAAATGAAGCTGATGGCGACCGCGAACGAGGTGGACGGCGAGACCCGGTTTTTCATTAAGGGTGCGTTTGAGGAGCTCGCGAAGCGTGCGGAGAACCGGGAGGATGTAGACGACCTTGAGGCACAGCAGAACGCGATGGCCGGGGAGGGACTGCGGGTGCTTGCGTTCGGCGCAGGCGACTGGCAGGGCGAGGATCCGGACCAGTGGCGCTACGATATCGTCGGGCTGGTCGGCTTCCAGGATCCCCCCAAGGAAGGGGTCCGGGACGCGGTCCTCACCGCCCGTGCGGCGGGCATCCACGTGCTGATGATCACCGGCGACAACCCGCTCACCGCACGGGCGATCGCCGCCGAGGTGGCGATCTGGAGGGAGGGGGATGCTGTCCTGACCGGGAGCGACATCGGGTCCATGGACGACGACGAACTCGTTGCCACCCTGAAGACGGCCACGGTCCTCGCCCGCGTGCTTCCCGATCACAAATACCGGGTGGTGCGTCTGCTGCAGGACCGGGGCGAGATCGTCGCCGTGAGCGGCGACGGCGTGAACGACGTGCCGGCTCTCAAGGCGGCGGACCTCGGGATTGCGATGGGTTCGGGGACCGAAGCGGCAAAAAGCGCCGCAAAAATGGTGATCCTGGACAACAACCTGCGGGTGATCGTCGACGCAATCCGGAACGGGCGGGTGATCGTCGACAACGTGCGCAAGGTGATCTACTACCTGCTCTCCACCTCCATCTCCGAGGTGGTGCTGATCAGTACCACCATCTTTGCCGGCCTGCCGCTCCCGCTCGTCCCCATCCAGATCCTCTGGATCAACCTCGTCACCGACGGGGTGCAGGACAAGATGTTTCCGTTCATCAAGGCGGAGGGGGAGGTCATGAACCGCCCCCCCAAACCACCCGCCCGGCAGTTCTTCGAACGCCGGCAGATCACCCGGATCCTGATCTTCGGGCTGGTCATGGGCGTGGCGAGTTTTCTTGTCTTCGAACACCTTATCGACCGGTTCCCCTACGAAAACGCCAATGCGATTATCTTCACGGCGTTCGTGGCCTTCCAGTGGGTCAACGGCATTCAGGCCCAGAAGGAGCACGAGCCGTTCTTCAAGAACCTCCGGCGCAGCCTGACCATCAACCCGCTCATCTTCCTCGGCGTCCTCATCGGGCTCGTCCTGCAGTTGATCGCCATCTACCTCGTCCCCTCGTGGCTCGATGCCGTGCCCCTCGCCCCGGAGCAGTGGGCCTATGTCGGCCTCCTCTCCCTGGTGGCCTTTGGCCTGGTGGAGACGGTCAAGTGGGTAGAGTACTTCGTGGACAGGAACGACGCGGGTGCAGGCTAAGGGAGCGATTCCTCAGCCCGCCGGGATCCCGAGGATCCGTGCGACAAGGGTGATGAACAGCACCACCGGGATGCAGTAGCGGACCAGGAGCAGGTACGCCCGCTGCAGCCGGGGGGTTCCGCCCAGTTCCGCAAACAGCCACTCCGGATCAACGAACCAGCCCGCGACGATGCTCACGATCAGGCCCGAAAAAATGAGGCCGAGGGTGCCAAAGACGTAGTCCGAGAGATCGAAGAGCGGGGTGCCGAAGAGCTCCAGCCGCAGGCCGGTGTAGCTGAGGGCGGAGGGGAGCCCGAGGAGCACGATGACCCCGAACACGAGGAGCGTCGCCCGTTTCCGGGGATAGCCGTAACTATCGATGACCGTCGCCACCGGCACCTCCAGCATGGAGACCGCGGAGGTGAGTGCAGCGAGGAAGAGCATGGCAAAGAAGAGGGTGCCGAGCACCGACCCGAACTGCATGCTGAGGAATACCGAGGGAAGGGTGACGAACGCAAGGTTCACCCCCGCCGCCGGGTCTACGTTGAAGGCGAAGACGAGGGGAAAGATCATGAGGCCTGCCAGAATGGCGATCGCGATATCGGAGACGGCGATGATCGTCGCGTTCCGGAACAGGTTCGCCCGCTCGAGGTAACTGCCGTAGGTGAGCAGGATCCCCATCCCCACCGAGAGGGAGAAGAACGCCTGCC
Source organism: Methanoculleus sp. (assembly GCA_011048835.1). Lineage (GTDB taxonomy): Archaea > Halobacteriota > Methanomicrobia > Methanomicrobiales > Methanomicrobiaceae > DSDF01. The sequence goes on from DSDF01000089.1 coordinate 54,878, forward strand.
CGAACGCCGCCGCCCAGACCAGCGGGTCGCCGAGCAGGGAGAAGTCCGGCGTGAGGTAGAACGCCACTCCTTCGGCCGCCCCGGGCTGGGCGAGGGAGAAGACGACGAGGAGCAGGAGGATCAGCAAGAGCAGCGGGATGACAACCCGGGATATCCGCTCGATCCCCTCACGGACCCCGGAGCGCACGGTAGCGAAGACGATCAGCCCGGAGAGCAGGAAAAAGACCAGCGGGTAGTAGGAGCCGGTGAAGGCATCGAAGTCCACCGGCCGCTGGAGGGCGAAGAACAGGCTATAGGCGAGGACCCAGCTGCTGACCACCAGATAGTAGCTGAGGATAAGGCTGACGATGACCACGAGAACGATGCCGGCGAAAAAGAACCGCTGCCCGATGGCCCGAAAGGCAGGGCCCACGGACGTCTGCAGGTGCCGCCCGACGGCGAGCTCGAGCATCATCAGGGGGAGGCCGAAGAGGAAGACCGATATCAGGTAGGGGATCAGGAACGCCCCGCCGCCGTTGGTCCCCACGATATACGGGAACCGCCAGATGTTCCCGATCCCCACCGCAGAGCCGATGCTGGCGAGGATAAAGCCCAGCCCGGTCGACCACCTCTCCCTGCTCATTGCACCCCATCCGGTTTCCGGTTACCAGTGAAATAACCACGGGCATCGTCATATAGGTACGCATGCACGGGGCGGATCAGCCCCACCGGGGCATTCCCTCGCACAATGCCTGCCGGCCCCCGGTCCGGTCCCCCCGGCTGCCCGCCGATCCACGGGCCCGCGAAATGCCCGGACGCGGGGGGTGTACCCATCCGGCGAGAGACGAGGAGGGCCCTCCTGCAGGACAAAAAACCCCTCATTCAGCCACATTTCTCCTTCTCCTCGCACAGCGGGCCGTAATCGCAGTACCTGCACCCCTGATACGACGGCGTGGGCCCGAACCGCTCCGCACAGACGGAATCGATCATCCCTGCCAGCGTCTCCTCGAACGCGGCGATGCTCGTCTCGTCCGGGCGGTAGTCCACCAGTTTGTTGTCGCTGAGGAAGAAGAGCGAGGCACGCCGGGGCAGCGCGCCGTATCGCTCCCGGATGGCGAGGCAGTAGAGGTTGAGCTGGATATGCTCGCGGACCTTCTGCCGGGTCAGCGATGAGGGCTTCGAGCCGCTCTTGAAGTCGATGACCACGTACTCCCCGCCGGGCGTCTGCTCGATGCGGTCGATGGCGCCCTTCAGGGTGCGGCCCCGGTAGGTGAACTGGAACCGCTCCTCCACGCCGATGACGCGGTTGTTGTTCATGAAATGCCAGGCAAGGTAGATCTCCAGCAGGTGCACCGCCCGGTCCCGGTCCTCGCGTTCCTGCTTCCGGGACGCGTAGCCGGCAGGCGACCAGAACTGCTCGAGCAGGGCACGGGCCCGCTCCCGGGTGGGCGCCACCCCCCGCAGCTCGTCCGCGGCGAGTTTCTCGATGACCCGGTGCACCACCGAACCCAGCCCGAAGAAGGATTTGGGCTCGGTGGGGACCATGAGCACGTGCTGGAACTTGTACCGCAGCGGGCAGGTCTCGTAGGTGGCGAGCGATGAGGCGGAGAAAGTGTGATCGGGGCCCACGAGGCAGGCTTGTTCCCCGCCGCACAATGAGGCGGCGAAGAGCGGGTCTTCGGAGACGGCGAAGAAGGCCTCCCGGTCGAAGGTCGACGAATCCTCCCCCGCTTCCGCACGCCGCACCTTCTCGAGATCCATCAGCCGCTGCAGGGCCGTCTGCAGCCGCATCTCGGCGACGGCCCGGATGATCGCCGCCTGCAGGGAGTGCCGGATCACCTCCAGCTCGCTTTTTGCCTGCACCCGGATCTCCCGGTGCTCGGCCGGCACCTCGACGACCTCGATGAGCGGGTTCTTTCGGTAGTCGAGCTCCTCGAGGAACTGCGAGGGCTTCGACTCCCGCTTGTTCTCCCCGTACCACTTCGCCCGGGTGAAGTAAAGCCGCTCCTCGGCCCGGGTCATCCCCACATAGCAGAGCCGCCGCTCCTCCTGCAGGTAGAGGGCTTTCTCATCCTCCTCCCGGCAGAGCCCCCGGGCCAGATCCCGTGGCACATAGAAGGGCTTTTCCTGGTAGCGGAGCGGGAACTTGCGCTCGGCGAGGTCCGCCAGAAAGACCACCGGGAACTCCTTGCCCTTGCTCTTGTGCAGGGTGAGCACCTGCACCGCATCGCCGGCCTCGGTATCGCCGATCTCCACGTCGGCGTCGGCGAGCAGGGCCAGGTACTCGAGGAAGTCGTCCACCCGCGCCTCCCGGGTGAGGGCGGCGTAGTCCTTCGCCAGCGTGTAGAACTCATTGAGCACCTGCCGGTGGACGCTCGCATCGTCAGCCAGCGCGGCGCGGTAGATGGCGCTCGCACGCATCATGATCTCGTAGACCAGCTCGGGGAGCGTGGCCCGGTCCCGCAGGTCGATGAGGGCGTCGAGGGCCACCGCCAGCTCCGCCACCTGCGCCCGACAGGCGTCAGGCACGGCCTCCGGATCCCGCATGGCCTCATAGACGCCGTCGGTGTGATCGGCACCCCAGGTTTGTACGCGGGCCTTCGCGTTGATGGCCTGCACCACCGTCTCCGGCACCCCGGCGACCTTCATGATCCGGTTGAGGGCGATGCCGGCCGAAAGGGGGTTTCCGACGGCCCGCAGGTAGGCCATCACGTCCCGCACCGCGGGCATGGAAAAGAAGGCCACCTCCCCGGTGAACTCGCAGGGGATACCGTGGCTGGTGAGGAACTGGTAGAACTTCACACCCTCGGCCCTTCGGCGGCAGAGAATGGCGAAATCGCCGTGGCGGAACGCCCGCTCCCGGCCCCCGGTGCGGTCGAAAAAGGTCGTCTGCAGGAGCCGCTCGATCTCGCGGAGGACGTAGAGCGCCTCGGCCTCCTCGTTCTCGCACTCGGCCACGACGATCGGTTCCCCCTCGGGGTTGCCGGTGAAGAGCGGCTTGTCCTGCCGGCCGGGCACCCCCGCCATCAGCTGCAGGGCCGCCCGGAGGATGGTGTTCGTGCTGCGGTAGTTCTGGTCGAGCAGGGTCTGGCAGTGACCGGCATAGGTCCGGCGGAAGTCGTCGAAGTTGCCGAAGTAGGCCCCCCGGAAGCGGTAGATGGTCTGGTCGTCGTCGCCCACCACGCAGAGATGCTCCCCGCAGAGCTGCTTGATCAGGGCCAGCTGGGCGTAATTGGTGTCCTGGAACTCGTCGACCAGCACGTACGGGGAGCGCCGCCGGTACTGCGCGAGGATGTGCGGTTTTTGCTCGAAGAGACGTACCGTCTCGTGGATCATGTCGTCGTAGTCGAGCAGCTGTTCGCGCCGCTTGTACGCCTCGTAGGCGACGTAGACCCGCAGGAGATCCTGCAGTTTCCGGCAATAGATCAGTTCCTCGTCGTCGGCAGAGGGCAGTTTCTTTGTAAGATAGGCCTCCAGCTCGGCAGGGCCGATCAGCTCGTCCCGGAAGCGGCTGATCCCGTCGATGATCGACTCGATCACCCGGGCGGCGTTGTTGCCCACCTCAATGTGCTCGAACCCGAAGGTGTCGATGGCGCGCAGGCCCCAGACCAGCTGGTTGGCGCGACTGATCAGCCCGGTGGAGAAGTTGATGCCCGAGTCAAGGACGTTGTCCTCCAGCACCTGCAGGCAGAAGGAGTGGAAGGTCTGCACCGAAAGCTCCGCGCTCGCTGCTCCCAGGCTCTTCTCCAGCCGCTCCTCCATCTCCCGGGCCGCCTTTTCCGAGAAGGTCAGCGCAAGGATCTCCCCCGGGGCCGCCCCGTTGCCGACGAGGTGGAGGATCTTTTCCGTGATCACGCGTGTCTTGCCGGACCCCGGCCCGGCCAGGACGAGCTGGATGCCGGGGGTGGTGACTGCTTCCTGCTGTTGCGGGTTGAGGGGCATGGAATCAATTAATATTCCG